>JAGQOZ010000273.1 GCA_020426955.1 Planctomycetales bacterium | reverse complement strand
GATGTCCGCGAACCTGCGTCTACCGCAGCCGCCAACACTGCGGCGTAATCAACTGGCTGTGCACAGGGGGCTTCCGTATCGGTCAAGCTGATGCGACAACAACCAACCATCTGGCCCATTCGCATTACAAATTTCCATTCGGCGCCGGTTGGCAAGGTCAGCGGCTTTGCGAATTGGACCACCGCTACGGACGGTTGGTTTCGCCGCCCGATAGCTCGATCTGCTGCCCACCACGTATTATCCGTACCGTCAATCAACAACGAAACCGGCCCACTGGTCTTCTTGCCGTCTTCATGCTTTTGTTCTGGCTGAGACCAATCGGCGGTAGCGTTGGTTAGTTCGTGCTTTTCCCAATCCGACCACGAACCGTCTTCTTGCGGATGACGAGTTAACACTTCCAGTTCCAGGATATCCCACGTCCCTTGGTCGTTTCGGCCAGGCCCCAAATGCGGCAAATCACCGTGCGTCAGCACTTCCAAACGGACTCCAGTGACTTGTTCCAAATCCGTTTTACCAATCAAATAAACATCTGAACTGGTGTGCCCCAACATCAGAATGGAATCGTCCGCATTGTGCACTGGATGATTCAAGCCGCTGACGCTGTTCATGTCGTGCATGCGAACGGTTGTCCACGCTGCGTTGTGCTGTGCCTGCTGAACGGCAAACTGATTGACCTGCGTCTGCCAATCTGGATATGCCTGTTTGATTTGGTCTTCCAGTTCTTGGATTTGCCGAAACACGTCTGCGCGTTTCTGTTGTTGCTGTTGGTTATAGACCCACGATCTGGCTTCATACGAATTATTCAAATAGGCGAACATGCCATAATATTCTTCTTGCGTCAGCGGATCGAACTTGTGCGAATGACACTGCGCACACTGGGTGGTCAAACCCAAGACGGCTTTGCCGACGCAGTCCATGCGGTCAAACATTTCCACCATGCGAAATTGTTCCGGTACGATGGCGCCTTCTTCGTTGATCATGCTGTTCCGCAGAAAACCGGTGGCAATCAGATTGTCTTGCGTGGCGTTCGGCAACAGGTCGCCCGCAATTTGTTCGATCACAAATTGATTGTATGGTTTGTCTTCATTCAGCGCCGTCACCACCCAATCTCGCCAAGCCCATTGTTCGCGTCGCAAATCTTTTTCATAACCGTTGGTGTCTGAATACCGAGCGACATCCAGCCAGTGCCGAGCCCACTTTTCGCCAAACCTAGGACTCGCCAACAACTTGTCCACCGTTGCCGGCAAGCCATCCGCTTGGAACGCTTGCCACTGTTCGGGCGAAGGCGGCAAGCCAATCAGGTCCAAGTACAAACGTCGACACAAAATGTAGTCGGGCGCGGTGGGCGAACGCTTCATTTGCTTCTTGGACAGCGTCGCATCCACCAGCGAATCGATGGGATGGGAATCGGTCGCTTCCATGGCGGGTCGTTCTGGCCGAACAAAGGCCCAATGGTCTTGGAAGGGCGCGCCGGCTTCAATCCACTTTTGCAGCGTGGCAATCTGTTGTTCGCTAAGCGGTTTTTTTTCGTCTGGCGGAGGCATGATTTCCGATTCGTCTGAAGACGTAATACGAGCCATCAGATAGCTTTGATCTGGCTTGCCAGGAACGATGGCGGGTTCGCCCGAATCACCTCCGGCCAACCAAGACGCTTCCATATCTAAACGCAGGCCACCTTCACGAGTTTCCGCGTCTACGCCGTGGCACCTGGCACAATGTTCGGCAAAGATCGGCTGAACATCTCGCTGAAAATCAACTTGCGATTCCTGGCCATTCACGGAAGCGGCCACAAGTGACCACGTGATCATACCGAGCAGGAGATGGGCAAGCGACAGAAAATGACGAAGTGAGCCACACATGGCACGACCTCTACGGGCTGGAGGGGACGACACGTGTTACGGTGTCCAATAGGCGGGAATAACAGCCCCATTATACGAAACGAATTCGGGCGATCCAACAGTGCGAACCGGCGAATCGGGCGTGCCGGACTGGCACAACCAGGCCTATTTCTGCTTTTTCGCTCGATAAGCTGTTCGTTGCCTTGCGTAATCTTCGGTTGACAATTTGTCTGTTTCGTCCGAATCACTCGACTCCATTAACTTCTGCAAAAATGGGCGACACCAGCCACATCCGGTTCCTGCGCCAAAACATTCGCTCAACTGCCCTGCCACCTGCGGCTGATGAATCCGAATGTAGTTGACCACTTTGCGTTTGGTGACGTGAAAGCAGAGACAAATTTCGTCGTCCAGTTCCATAATGGATTCCTGTGGTTAGCCGCGTTTTGTTAACGGAATTTTTTCCCTGCCCGACGCGCGAGTTTTGAAGTTGCCCTTTTTCCTAGCCCGACGCGTTAGCGAGGGAAAACGGAGTGTTTCTTTGATCCCTCGCTGACCCCTTTTTTAAGTTGCGCTTTTTCATAGCTGCGAAACGTTAGCGAGGGAAAATTGGATGTTTCTGCAGTCCCTCACTGACGCTTCGGGCTAGGAAATTCCGCCGGAAGACGCAAATGCGCAACTTCAAAACTGACGCTTCAGGCTGGGATATTTCGCCGAAAAAACGCCATTGCGAAAACTTCCAATTTTGCGTCTGAGATTTCTGTGCCCAATTCAGATTCGAGTGGCCAAATACAGAGCAATGTCACACGCTTGATGGAATTGATCGATATCCAATTCTTCGGTCACCATGTGTTGATTGATTTGCCCGCAGCCCAGTGTCACGGTCGGGATACCTCGCGCGGAAAGCCAATTCGCATCTAGGCCTCCGTTGGAAATGGCGAGTTCCGGTTCGTTGCCTGTGGCTCGAACCGCTTCGCAAGCCGCCAAGACGCTGGGTTCGTCTGAAGGCAATTGGAACGAATCGTAGTCTAAGCGGCCTTCGATGTTGACGCTGCCGCAGTCACCATCCACATTCTTGACTTCGGTGGCCGCATTTTCAAACGCAGTGGTAATCGCGTCGATAATGCGTTGCCGAAATTCCGCGTCATGGCTCCGGGCTTCCGCTCGCAACACCACTCGATCTGTCACCACATTAGTCGCTCGTCCACCTTCGATCACACCAATATTACTGGTGCCTCGTTTTCCACCTTTGCGAATATCGCCGTGCCAACCTTTCTTCTGCAATTCGGCAATTGCCAAACCAGCAATGGCAATCGCACTGACGCCTCGTTCCGGCGCACCTCCGGCATGACTGGCCTGTCCCAAGACCTCAATCTCCATGCGATAACCGCCGGTCGCACCTATAGTCAGTTTGTTGGCCGCGCCGCCGTCCCAGTTGAAAGCCAGCTTGGGCTTTCCCAAAAGACCAAGCTGCGCCAATCTCGCTCCGTAGAGTCCAATTTCTTCTTGGATGGTCCAAAGAAAGGTTAGCGGCGGATGATCCAATTCATGCTTCAAAATTTCCAATGCCGTGATCAAGCACACCGCCACTCCCGCTCGATCATCCGCGCCCAATCCAGTTTGTTTGTTGGCAGACTTAATTCGCTTGCCAGATTTCTTGGGAATGGTTCCTACGCAGATGGGCACGGTGTCCATGTGTGCCATCAGCAGGCGTCGAGCCCCGGAGTTTGTACCTGGCAAGCGAACCACCATGTTGCCGGTATCGCCCGCGATCGGCGTTTTTCTGTTCGCACTGTCGAATCGAATTAAACTGGAATCCAAGCCTGCAGCTTGCAATTGGTCGGAAATATAGTCCGCCACTCGCTTTTCTTGGCCACTGGGACCGGGAATGGCTAACAATTCCGTTAATAGTTTAAGTCGAGCCGCCTTACTGGTTTGGAATCGGATTGCCATAATACCTTGTCGAATGTGAAACCGTCAGAATTGGGTGAAATCAACGTCAAGTCGCTATGACTATTGTGGCTGGAACCGTGAACGATGAATAGGCCAAGTGCTTTTGAATGGCCGGATCAATGACCATGAAGCCCCATATCTTGGATGAATTTCCACAATCATTAAACCAATGGTGTCAGTCAAACTCGCTGCCAGCGTATCGCGCGCAGCAAATTGGTCGTTGGTTGTTGCAGCGTCGTGCCATCGATTTTCAGTCCATGTCCGATCTACCCAAAAACTTGCGTAGCGAACTGGAAAACGAATTTCAAATTTGGTCGACTTCGATCGTGCGGCATCTGCAAGCCGAAGACGGCACGGAAAAACTCTTGCTGCAATTACACGACGGCGGTCGCATTGAATGCGTCTTGCTTCGCGATGGCATTCGCCGCACTATCTGCATCAGTTCGCAAGTTGGCTGCGCCATGGGCTGTGTGTTCTGCGCCAGCGGTTTAGACGGCGTTGATCGGAATCTTTCTCGCGGTGAAATCATCGAGCAAATGCTGCGACTCCAGCAGCTGCTTCCCACCGACGAACGACTCAGCCACATTGTGGTCATGGGCATGGGTGAACCGTTGGCCAATCTAGATCGACTTCTACCCGCTTTGGATTTGGCCAGCGATCCGCAGGGACTGGGCATTAGCGGCAGACGCATCACCATTTCCACCGTCGGATTGCCGGAAGCCATCGATCGCTTGGCAAACGAAAGCCGTCACTTTCATCTGGCGGTTTCACTGCATGCGGCGAACGACACTTTGCGCAATCGGCTGGTTCCCGTCAACAAAAACATCGGCATCCAAAAGATCTTAGCCGCAGCCGATCGTTACTTCGAATCGTCCGGACGGCGACTCACTTTTGAATACGTACTGCTGGCAGACGTCAACGATTCCACCGACGATGCTGCTCGACTGGCGCAAATCCTGGCGGGGCGTACGGTTCTATTGAACGTGATTCCCTATAATCCGGTGGCCGGTTTGCCCTATCAAACTCCTTCGGCCAAAGCGATTCGCGATTTTAAGAAAGTCTTGGAAGACGCAGGTATCAATTTGCAATTCCGCCAACGCAAGGGCGACAAAATCAACGCCGCTTGCGGACAGCTGCGCCGCAGCGAAGTCACGGTGCATTCGATTTCGCCAACCTAAGTTGGCTTGCGACAAGTTGCGCCAACTTGAAAATCCTTGTTCGTTCGAAGTGTGACTTTTGAACTTGCGCTTCGGGCCAGGAAAAAGCGCAGCTCCAAAACGCGTGAGCGAGAAACTAAAGAAACACCTGAATTTCGCCTCACTCACGTTTCGGGCTAGGAAAAAGCGCAACATGACCGTTTTGATTCGGTCGTTATCGTCCAGACTTGAAGCGATTAACCTCGTTGGCTTCGTCTGCTTTTCGACGACGCTCGCCTTGTTTCACTAAGTTGGTTTCCAAACTCATTTCAAAGTCCATATCACGAGGGTCCATGCCCAACACGTCCATGACGGTTTGCTGTTGCTGTTCATTTAATACGCCAAACACCATGTCATGCGATTGCTGTGACAAGAACGCCTGATCATCCTTTTGCTTTTGGATGATGGTGGCACTCCGTTTGTCGAAATCCTTGACCAACTGCTCCAGCTTTACTTCGATAACATCGGTTTGCAGCGGCGTGAATTTCAAGACCTCCAATTCCGGTTCTACATCAATACTGGCCGCCAAGCACCAAAATCCGTAGGAACGGTATCGGTGTTTCAAAACATCCGCCACCACTTCTCGGCCGTTGGATTCGGGCAGTTCCGCGATGATCGATCGGCCTGTTTTGCGCCGCTGGTCAGCATAGTCTTCGGCATCTCGTTGCTTCTTCAGTTCCTCCAGCAACCGAGCCACCTCGGCGGCGCTTTCCAGTTTCAGTTTGTGTTCGGCGAACCGTGGTATTTCCATCAGTGTTTCGACGCGTTCCACAATGTCGATTGTCGCGAAGACCTTCTGTTGGCGATCGTCCTTGTGCGTCAGATACGAATCGTCGTCGGGGCGAGCGAACGGGAGTTTGGTAAACGGCATCCCGCAAGCGGTAGACAACGCCTCGATTTGCTTTTCCGTCAACTCAGCGGCCAACTGGCGTTGCAAATCCTGACCCAGCGCCAGCATGGCGTCCGCAAAGTCTTGGCGAATTTTCTGTTTCTGCCCATCGGCAATCAGCACGGAATCTCGATGCCTCGCCACGACTTCTGCGAATTGTTCGTCCGACAGGTTTAGCTGTTCCAGACGAGAATCAATCGTTTCGCTCTTCAACACCCAGACGATTCCGCCCTTACGTAACCGCTGCTGCAAAGTGTATTGCCGCAATTTCTTTCGCTGCGTGGTGGTTAAAAGCGCCAGGATGTCCTGACGCAATCGTTCGCGCCGCTGATCGACCAAGTCTGATTCTGGTTGATATCTTTGGTTCGGATCAGCTCCCTTCATGATTTCGGCGACGTCGCGTCTCGCAAGCTGCCTAGCCTCCAGGACTTTCTGCCGTTGCGTCGACGACATACCTAATTCGGCGTCATCCAGGAAGACGATATCGTCGTAAAACGTCAATGGCGGCTTCCATTCTTGAGCCCTCACCGAAACGCACGGCAGAAACGCGATAATGCACAATAATCGAAGGAAGTTCAAACACATGACCTATTCACTCCACTCCTGCTCTTAACAGTTCTGCTTTGACGCGAGCGTAAAACGTGCCAACCGTTCGGCCCATTCGGCAAGCTGTTTACGGCAAGTTTGCGCCAAAGGTTCGTCGCCTGGACAATTCAATTTCACGATTGCGCCGTAATTGCTTCGGTCGTCGAATCACTTTCGCTAAGGCTGGATAACTACTTTCGCCACCACGGGCAAATGGTCCGAACCAACGTCGTCTTGCACTTGGCACGTTCGCACGGAGACTTGTTCGTTGCATAAGATGTGATCAATCCGAGTGCCGAATTCCAGCGGTCCCAGCGGCGTCTGCTTGGTGTAGCCAAACCCGCTGCCGACCCGCGAAAACGCATTGGTCAACCAGCTCCACGATTCATGGTAGATCCGACTTTCAGCCGCTAAATTAAAGTCTCCCATCACAATCAACGGACGATGAGCTCGCTGACTGACCCAATCCGCCACTCGACGCGATTCCAGACGGCGGCGAGTCATCTTGTCGTTCATGTTGCCAATGTTTTTCGTGTCGATGCCGGTTTCCCGATCCAAGACGTCGCGAATGGCATGTTGCGGCGAAATCAAATGCACCACGGCCAACTGTACGGTAGCGCCATCCACTTCGATCGAACCGCAGACAGCATCTACGTAGCTCCACGTCTCCAATTCACTGGCCGAATACGCTGTCTCCTGCAGCGGAAAACGAGATGCCAGAACAATACTCCCTTGCCGCACCGCATGCCAACCGTCCGGCACATACTGCCGCCAATTGCTGGCCGATTCCTGCAAGGCTATGACGTCCGGTTTGGTTTGTTGCAGCAGCGTGTTCCACGTGTTCGGCGAAACAGCGTTGGAATAGATGTTACACGTCAGCACGGTCAGTTGTCGGCCTTCGCTGGATGTAACGTCTGATCGAAACAGCGGTGGCCAACACCAACCCATGATCGGATCGCAAAGCACAAACAAGCCAATGCCCAACAGAATCAATAGCCGCCGATGCACGGCCAAAGCCCACGGCAACAAAATCAACAGTGGCAGCCCCAGTAGAAAACGAGGTGCGTACAGCAGCAGCGTCGCAGGCCACCACACGCCGCCCAAAAATGGCATCCCAATCGCAATGACTACCAGCCCAATCACATACAGCCCACTCAACCACGTCAACAATGTGTGACGTCGTGCCGGAACCGGCGTGTCTGCTGGTGGTGTCGATTTGTGGATTGGAACGTGCGCCGAGTCTGCCAAGCGGAGGCTCCTCAAAAGGTTGAACCAGTAACGAACAAGATTGTAGCGAACCGATTCGATTCTTGTCGAACGGATCGCAATGTGCCAATTCGTTGCCAACCAGCACTTGGTTAAAATGGCGACCACAGCTCGGTTCGGCCCGTTTCTTCCCAGTAAATTTTCCTTTTTTGAATAAATCCTCGGCGGTATCGGGTCTTACTGGTACGGAACCGAAACGCGGAGCGGTGATGAAGGCATTGAATCAACGATTGGCGGCAGGCCACCATGATGCGTTTGCGGAATGGTATGACGCAATTGCGAAT
>JAGQOZ010000272.1 GCA_020426955.1 Planctomycetales bacterium | reverse complement strand
CAGCCCACTGACCAAGAAAGTCGCGTCCAACATTTTGCAATGCCAGCATGATGAAAGGGTCCAAATTGCGATCAAAGATTCTAATTGCAAACAAGATGGTATTCGATCGGACAGGCAAATCCTTGGACGAAATCGCAGACGAACAAATTGCGGTGGTCACAACCAGCTAAAATGCAACTTCTGAAGCTGCGATTTTTCCTAGCCCGACATGCGCCTTTTCCTAGCCCGAAACGCGCCTTTTCCTAGCCCGAAACGTAAGTGAGGGGAAAAGCAGAAACTCCGCAGTTCCTCGCTGACGCTTCGGGATAGGATGTTTTCGCCGAAGAAACGCAAATGCGCAACTTCAAGACTGACGCTTCGGGCTAGGAAATGCCCCCGAGAAACCGCAAGTGCGCAACTTCAAAGAATGCAACGAGGTTCGCCGCACTGCGGAGTCCCCAACGGCAAGAAAAGTCGGTAGACTACCACTTCGAATCGGTTTTGAATTTGGTTCAGTTGAGAAGCCATAGAAGGTTGCACGATGTTTGCACAGTCGATCACGCCTGAAGTCTTAAGTCAGTCTGTCATTGCGGTTCCTCCACTGGCTCGTGATACCCACGGAAATGTCGCCATCGAACCGAACCGAGCCATCGTGCGGCATTTGGAAGCGGGCGGAGTGACTTCGATACTGTATGGCGGCAACGCCAATTTTTATCATATCCGGCTCAGCGAATACGCGTCGACGCTAGAAATGTTGACGCAAATTGCAGGGCAAGACTCGTGGATCATTCCGTCAGTTGGCCCTGCATTTGGTCTGATGATGGATCAAGCGGAAGTGTTGAAGGATTTTGATTTTCCCACGGCAATGATCCTGCCACAAAAGGAAATCACCACACCCGACGGCATCGCCACGGCAACTCGCCGATTTGCCGAAGCCCTCGGTAAGCCGGTGGTCCTATATCTGAAACACGACCAGATCTTGCCGCCGAAGTTGATTCGACAGTTGCAAGATGACCAACTATTGGCAGCCATCAAGTACGCGGTGGTTCGTGACAATCCGGCCGAAGATTTGTATTTGCAATCATTAGTGCAAGAGCTAGATCGTTCCATCATTGTCAGTGGGATTGGCGAACAACCGGCCATTGTACACCTGCGCGACTTTGGAGTGCGTGGCTTTACGTCGGGCTGCGTCTGTATTGCCCCAGCACTTTCCATGAAGATGCTGCAGGCCATTCAAGCGAATGACTTTGAAACTGCCGAACACATTCGACAGACGTTTCAAGAACTGGAAGATTTGCGGAACGGCATCAATCCGATTCGCGTTTTGCACGAAGCAGTTCGCCTGGCCGGTATTGCCGACACCGGTTCGCTCAGCCCGATGCTCAGCGGCATTAGTGCCGACGACTCCATCTTGGTCAAAGCCGCTGCGCAGAAATTGTTGCTGTTTGCCGAATGATCCAATCAAGCCTGTTGACGATCTGTCACTTGCGGAAGTAACTCACTATCCTTCGCTCAATTGTGACAGCGCTTTGTCCAACGCGTCGACAATGGAATTGGCGGGTTCAGTGCCGACGGAAAGTCGAATGGAGTTCGGGCCGATGCCTAACGCGGCTTGTTCTTCTTCCGAAAGACTGCGATGACTGGTCGATGCGGGATGGCTCAATGTGGTCGAAACGTCACCCAGCGATGGGCAAAACGGAATCGCTTGGCAGGTGCGAATAAAATCGGCCGTCCCATCTGCGTCCGCCGCCAATCGGAACGTAACAACACAACCAAATTGGCCTCGGAATTGATCCACGGCCAATTGGTAGTCCGGATGATTCGGCAGCCCCGGATAAACGACTTCATCAATCTTGTCATGCCCGGACAAGAACCGAGCGATCTCGAGCGCGGAAATACACGCTTGTTGCATTCGCAAAGGCAGAGTCGCCAGGCCTCGAGCGGCCAGCCAACAATCAAACGGACTGCTGGTCAGGCCCCACACCGACATCACCCGACGTACTCGTGCCAATTCATCACTGCGACCAGCCAACATGCCCAGCATCACGTCGCCATGGCCGTTCATCATTTTGCTGATGCTTTCCAACACCAAGTCGGCACCGTGCAACAGCGGCTGACAGACGATGGGCGTGGCAAACGTGTTATCGATCAGCAGTTTGGCGTCGGTGTCTCGAGCAATCTCGGCGAGTGCCTTAATGTTGGCGACTCGCAATAGAGGATTCGAAATCGTTTCCGCCACAATCATCTTGGTATTCGAACGAACGGCGGCGATGGTCGCTTCGACATCGTTGGTGTCGACCAGAGTGGTGTCGATGCCCATTCGGCTGGCTTCGGTTCGCAACAAATTGATCGAATGACCATAGACGCCATCACTGACAACCAAATGATCGCCGTGTTGCACAAACGCCAGCAACGCCGACGCCATGGCCGACATGCCGCTGCTGGTGACCACGGCCCATTCCGCTTGATGCAGCCGAGCACACTTTGCGGAAAGCGCGTCGGCGTTGGGATGTCCGTCTCGCTGGTAAACATATCCCGGTTGGCGTCCTTCCAGTAACGCCAAGGCCTCATCGGGATCGGCACAACGATAGACGGCCGCAGGATAGATGCCCGGATTCAACAAGGAATCTGCATTGACCGACTGCAAAGTAGGTTCAGGACAAATGTCTTCTGGTCGCTTGGGCATGGGACGCTCGTTTCTGGCTGAGCTTTATCGGCGTGGCCGCCGAGTGGATGGAAACTGCTTGATTGCATCGTAGACGCAATTGGGCGAACCTGACAAGGTGCAAGACGAACGTTGTTCATGCATGACGCAAGCAGCAAAGCAAATAGCGTGAGCGGCGATTGAAAGAAATTTCTCGACGATAGTGACGAATTCATTTCTCGACGAACTCGTTACAAGCGTCCGCTACGACGTCACGTGCGTCCGTTCCGGAGCGGCACGTGCTTAGACCGACGGTCCTGCAGCGACCACTTCGGCTCGAATTGCATCGGCGTACTTGCGAAAGTTCTCTTGAAACAATAGTCCCAAGCGTTTTGCTGCTTCGTCATATGCAGCCGAGTCGGGCCAAGTCGATTTGGGTGATAGAATTTCGCTGGGCACGTTAGGACATTCTGTCACGTATTGCAGCTGAAAAACGGGATCAGTGGCCGTTGGGGCTTTCGCCAATTCGCCCGAATAGATGGCGGACAACATGGATCGCGTAAACGCCAACTTGATGCGTTTGCCCACGCCATACCCGCCGCCACTCCACCCCGTATTGATCAGCCACGCGTTGGCGCCCGATTCGGCTAGTTTTTGCGAAAGGAGTTCTGCGTACTTGGCGGGATGCCAGACCAGAAAAGGACCGCCGAAGCAAGGCGAAAAAGTAGCCTCGGGTTCGGTGACACCCATTTCTGTCCCAGCCACCTTGGCCGTGTAACCACTGATGAAATGGTATTCTGCTTGTGCCGGAGTCAACCGACTGACCGGAGGCAACACGCCAAACGCATCACATGTCAAAAAGATGACGTCCGTGGGATGGCTCGCCACACACGGAATCAACGCGTTGTCAATGAAGTCGATTGGATAAGCACCTCGAGTGTTCTCGGTAATGCTGGTATCGCCAAAATCAACGTGGTGATCGCCTTGGTCGTAGACCACATTTTCCAGCACCGCGCCAAATCGCAGCGCGTCAAAAATTTGCGGTTCGGCTTCTCGAGTCAAATAAATGGCTTTGGCGTAACAGCCACCTTCGATATTGAAGACTCCGTCGGCGGTCCAGCAGTGTTCGTCATCGCCAATCAAGCGGCGCGAAGGGTCGGCGGAAAGCGTCGTTTTGCCCGTTCCGGAAAGACCGAACAACACGGACGACGAGTTCGATTCGATATCGGCCGTGGCTGAACAGTGCATAGACAAAATGCCTTCCTTGGGCATCTTGTAATTCATGTACGTGAAGACAGCCTTCTTCATTTCTCCGGCGTATTCGGTTCCTAAGATCACCACTTCACCCGATTCCAAGTTCAGGTCGACACTGGTCTTGGATGTCATGCCGGTCGTGAACCGATTGGCGGGAAAGCCGCCGGCGTTGTACAGGACCAAGTCGGGTTCGTCAAAGTTGGCTAAATCTTCCGCAGACGCTCGGATCAACATATTGTTCATGAACAAAGCGTGATAGGGACGCGCACAGATGACTCGCACCTTGATGCGATACGCAGGATCCCACCCGGCAAAGGCGTCCACTACATACAAGGTGTCTCGCGTGTTGAGATAATCGATCGCTCGTTCCCGATTGATGGCGAACGACATTTCGTCCAGCGGATAATTGACCGGTCCCCACCAGACGTCTGCTTCGTTGGATTCCTGCCGAACCACTCGCTTGTCTCTGGGTGATCGTCCCGTCTTTTCGCCCGAATAAGCAATCAACGCGCCTTTGTCGGAAAGCGTAGTACCTGCTTCCGTGCGAATCGCTTCTTCGTACAACATGGAAGGAGCTAAATTGCGGTGGATGTTGGTTACATGGATGCCGTGCCCGCGCAGATCAAACGAACTCATAAGATAACTGCCTTACCAATCTAAGGTACTTTCGATAGCCCAGCCTCAAGGCCCCTAGCGTATCAACTGCCGCACAGATTGGGAATGTGGATCACGCGGCCAACGAACCGGATCGAAGCTGCCTATACCACGGCCAACCGTAGCGGATGGCCAAGCCGCACAAAATGAAACCGCCTCCCGCCAACGTCCACCAAGCCGGCGAAACGTAACTTGGATGATGTCGCCACGCCAGCCACACCCACACCGGCACCAGAATGGGCTCCAGCAAAATCAGAAATGCGCCCTCATGTCCGGGCAAGTGTTTCACACAGTGCGCAAAGATCACATATGGCACACCCATCTGGATAACGCCAAACGCTGCGAACCAAAGTAGATGGTGAATTTCGGGCAGATTGCCGGTTCGTACCACGGTTGGCGAAAGCACCAACGCCGTCACCAAATGATTCCAAGCCACCAGCCAGACCGCGTCCATGTTCCTCAAAGATCGTAGAGAAAGTATGACACCGGCCAGCAAGCCACCGGAAACCACCGCCCAAATCACGCCGGCAGGAATACGAGCTGCATCGGAAAGAGCCGATTGCAGTTCGAACGAAAGTATGAAGCCGATGCCCAGCAGGCAAAACGCCAACATCACCCAATCTAATCCTCGAGATTTTTCCTGCAGCACAAACACACCGATCAGCAGCACCCACATCGGCGAAGTACTCTGCAACCAGATCGCGTTGGCTGCAGTGGTGGTGGCCATCGCTTCCAGGTAGGTAAAATTCATGCCGGCAAAGATCAGGCCGACCGGAATCAAACTCCACGACCACGTTCGCCGCTTGGCAAAAGGAAACAACACGCAGCCCGCAAAGATCGCTCGCCAAAAGGCCAGCTGAGCACCATTGTATTGTGAAAGCACGGGCGATTTGGCAAACAGCCCGCTGGTGCTCCACATCACCGCCGTCAAAATCACCAGCCAACGACTATTGCGAACGGCAGACATTAATGGTACTCGCCAAACCTGTGTGGGAAATGCCGTTCGATTCTAGCGAAACAGCACCAGGCTTGCACGATTGGTTCGTCGTTCCGATTTGGAAATCGAATCAAATCATTCGACGATTTACACTACGTTTGCGGAACGACGAACATGTGCCTCCAACGCAGTCTATTGTTGGCGAATTCGGATATCTTTAAATTCCACCCACATCGGTTTGCCCGCGTGCAGCTGCAGTGCCAAGACGCCGTCCGTCAATGCCAGTTCCGGATCGTCTGAAAAGTCCAGCGTCAATCGACCGTTCATGAAATGCTGAATGTGATTTCCCTTGGCGACAATGACAATGTCGTTCCATTCGTCCAAATGAAACAGTTTGGCATATTCGTCCGCCGTGATCAGCGAACCAGTGACTTCCTTGCCCGAATCTTTCTTCCAGACCGCTTTTTCGCCTACCAAACAAATGCGACCTCGCTTGCCGCCTTCGTCATAAATGAATCCAGCCACGTTGGGAAGTTTGTTTTCGTTGCGAATTTCGTGCTGATAGCCGCGCACCACCCAGTCATTGCGTCCGCCGTCTTGAATGTGCTTGGATCGATATTGCACGCCCGAATTATTGGTGGCGTTGCAGCGAAACGACAACCGCAATTCAAAGTCCTTGGTGGTGCCACCTTCCCAAATTAAAAAGGTATTGCCGTTGGCTTTGTTTTCGTCGGTCGTTTCACCGTGAATCACGCCTTCCTTAACGGACCACAATCGGCTATCCCCATTCCAACCGCTCAGATCCGTGCCGTTAAACAACTGGACCATGCCTTCCGCTTCGGCCGGAGCGGTTACGGCTTTTTCTGCCGAAGTTGCCGCAAACAGAAAAAGCGAACAAAGAAAACCAAGAAAATGCAAACGATACATTGAAGTCTCCGGTCAATTGAGTGGTGGATTAACATCATTTCCAACTATCTATTTGAACGGAAGCGAACCGAAATATCTACCGGGCGAATCCACCGTCAAGCTCGCACGTCAATCCGGTTTGGCACGTTGCACGATCATCGAGCACGTAAAGTCGTCGGCCTTGTACACTACCGCTTCTTCGGCCGTGCGGAAGCCAATTTGGGACAGGACGATACGACATTTTTCGGGCGTTTATTGACAAAAAGGGTCGCTTCTGATCCCGTCGACACAATTCGCTGCCGCACAAGGTATATTCATTAGAAGATGGTGGCAGAATGTGGTTCGCAGTATTGCCTCAAGGCACCGAAGACTTGGACATGTGTGTCCGTCTCAGCGCCGTGCCCGCCAACGACCAATTACCGTTCAGAAATCAAATCGTTTTCACTGGAGCTTGGACCATGAAATATCTTCTCGATCGATTTGTCATTTTGTCGCTACTCTTGAGTCTCTCGACCTGGTCCTTCGCTCAAGATACGGCCACGGCAGAAAAAGAAGCCGACAAGACAGAGCAAAAGGAAGAGGCCGAAGCTTCCAAAAAAGAAACGGCTGAAAAGGAAGCGAAAAGAAAAACCGACAAGTCAGAAGAGGAAGAAGAAGAAGAAGAACCGGACGAAGAACAAGAAACGCCCAAGCTACAGGTCCGAGTGTTAGCGTTGTCGGGAGTTTATGTCGACCAGTTGCAACCCGGAGCGATCGATCCGACGTCGCTGTTGCTGGGTGGTGTGCCGGTCAAGCAGAAGTCGTTTTACCGCCTGTGCGAATACTTGGACGAACTGGCCGAAGACGACGAAATCCAATCCGTCGTATTCGATCTTTCGGACGATTCGCTGTCGATGAATTCCGCTCAACTAGACGAATTCACTCGACGCATGTCCCAATTCAAACACGCCAAAAAGAAAACGGTCGCGTGGCTAGAAAACGCCAGCAACGTGCATTTGGCCATCGCCGCTTGTTGTGACCACGTCTTGATGGCAGACATGGGTTCAGTAGACATGCCGTCGGCCGCCATGCAGTCCATGTTCTACAAAGATGCCATGGATTTGGTGGGCGTCAAAGCGTCGGTGGTTCGCGCCGGTGATTTCAAAGGCGCTGTGGAACCATACGTGAATCCAGTGATGAGCCAGCATCTTCGTGAACACTACCAAGAGATGCTGGAATCGATCAACGGTGCCCATGTGAATCGGATTGCGGAAGGACGAGGCCTGACGGTGGCGGAAGTTCGCCAACTACAGGCCAAACGCTTGATCTTGCCCAAAGAAGCTGCCGCCAAAGGTCTTGTAGACGAACTAGCGCCGTATGGCTCCATGAACCAAGCGGTGGAAAAGCATCTGGGCGAAGAAATCGAATGGATCACCACCAAATCGAAACCTCGGAAACAAATGTCCTTCTTTGAATTGATGGGCAAACTGATGGCCGGACCGCCAACCGAGTCCGGGAAGACGCGTGACGCTTCGATTGCCGTTCTACACTTAAGCGGAACGATTGTGGACGGCAAGAAATCGACCGGCGGATCGATCGTGTCCGGGCCGACCGTAACGGCCATTGAAGAATTGGCTGAAGATGAAAACGTCAAAGGTGTGG
>JAGQOZ010000271.1 GCA_020426955.1 Planctomycetales bacterium | reverse complement strand
ACGAAGACATCGAAGAAGCGTGGACCACCATGGTGCAGCTGAAACAAGAAGGCAAAGTGCGGCACATCGGCGTGTCCAATCATTCGGCAGCACAGATGGCTCGCTTACAAACCATCCATCCGATAACGTCGCTACAACCTCCCTACAGCATGTTGGTCCGAGGAATCGAAGATGACATTTTGCCCTATTGTCAGGCCCAATCTATCGGTGTGGTCTGCTATAGCCCTATGTATAAGGGCTTATTGACGGGCAAATTCGATGCGCAGCGAGCGGCGGGCTTGAGCGAAGATGACCATCGTTCGCGAGATCCGCAGTTCCAAAGCCCGGCGTTGGAAAAGAATCTTCAGTTAGTAGAAAAACTCAAGACCGTTGCCGCAGACACAAACGTCAGTGTCGCTCAGCTGGCGATCTTGTGGACGCTTCGAAACGAAGTTGTCACGTCCGCCATCGTCGGCGCCAGAAGCCCCAAGCAAATCGAAGAGACCGCCGCTGTTGGTTCGCTGCAATTGGACCAAGACGTTATGAGCCAAGTGAATAAACTGTTAGAAACACCTTCCGCCAGTTAGCCTGAAAACGCCCGCCCCAAGAAAATGCGGAGCATTTGTGCTAGCAACGCGATCCAAGCGAACACCGCTCGCGTAAGATTCGTTAGATTCGCTACATTCCTGCCGCATCGGACAGCCAGATGTGGAGCCGAGCGAAATGGTTCGCAATGATTTCGGAAAATCGTAGCAACCGGCGCAAATGCGATTGGTGACGCAATGCGTTGTCGCAAGTGCCGACTGTTTCACGATTTACGACTGCACGAACGTTGCAGTCGGCTCTGTCGGCAGGTTGATTATGGCCGTTTTACACGGCGAGTCCGACATGACTGTTGAAAGTTTCTAAAGTAATACCCCCTGTCGAATCGAAACTTACTTTCGGAAGGCAACACGTCACAAGCAATTTCACATTGCTGCGTGAGGTGTCGTTTTCTGCAGGGGGGGTACCTGCCTAAGGCGTTCTGCCTTGTTCCATTTTCGCGACTTGTCCAATGGATCGGTCCGCAAATGGTGCGCAAGTTTCTCCCTTGTTGATGCAACCGTTTTGGTTGGCCACGAAGTCTGCTGTTCGAATCGACGGATCGACGCGACAGCGGCAATCAGTTTGTGGTTGGCCTAGTACGGCTTGTATTTGTTTTGAGGGTTCGCATTCGGATGGAACCGAATCCACACCCTCGTCGAAGCGAATTAGTGTAGCGTAAGGCCCCGACCCAGAATATCGGTATTGGTTACAGCATGTTCTCAAAGGATTGAGTTCATTGTGACCGGATAGCGGTACTTGGGGGCTTAAACTGCAGTATTGACTAATAAGAAGTTGCTACTGCTCAAGGTTAATTCAACGTGGAGCAATGGAGAACCTGTGATGAAGGTCTTCACAACTGGTCAGGTCGCTAAGATCTGCAAAGTGGCCCCGCGCACTGTCAGCAAGTGGTTCGACTCGGGCAGGTTGAAGGGATACCGTATTCCGGGATCCCAAGACCGCCGTATTCCTCGTGAATACTTGATCCAGTTCTTGAAAGAGCACGGAATGCCTTTGGGTGACCTTGAAGACGAGGCCATGGCCAAAGTCTTGATTGTAGCCCAGGATCAAGTTCTGATTGAGAATTTACGACGGGAACTACCACCCGAAAAGTCGTTCCGAGTCGCCGTCGCGGCGAGTGGCTTCGAAGCCGGTATTCAGGCTGAGAGCTTTCACCCCGACTGCATTATTGTGGATTTTTCAATTGGAAAAGTGGAAGCGTTGCAGATTTGCCAAAACCTGCGTCGCAATACCGAATTTTCCAAGACGATTCTGATCGCTCTGCTTCCCGACGACGGAAGTACCATCAGTTTCGATCGATCTGCAATCAACGAAACGTTCAAGAAGCCGTTTGACGCCGCACTGTTGGCAGAACGACTTCGAACGCTGATTGGTGCCAAAAAGGAGCTAGTCTAGAACCGTCGCAAGGCGTTTCTAATACTCTTCGCCGATCCTGCACAACCCGTCGTAGATAGACCCCTACGGCGGATAATTTTCTGAATATAAAATGCTTGGGTGATCAAGTCATTGATCATGGGACGGTTCCGAGTTTTCATGCTCGGCCGTCCGTCCCCATGCATTCTCTTTGTTGTTGTGCTATTCCTTTTTCCCGATCGTTTGTTGGTTAATTCGACTGCGCGCATTACGGTTCCTTCGGTGCGAATGCCAAACTCCACGGCTCGATTCAACAGCATTTTGGGAACGCCCTTCGCAGCCCTTGCCACAGGAATTTTTTTCTGCCATGAGCGAATTCAGTCATTTCACGCCCGATGGAAAAAGTCGCATGGTCGACGTAGGTGACAAACCCACGACCGTGCGGATGGCGCGAGCTTCCGGAAGGGTCACCATGCAGCCAAGCACATTACAGCTGATTCAATCTGGTTCGGCGGCCAAGGGTGACGTTTTAGGAGTGGCTCGATTGGCCGGCATTATGGCCGCCAAGAAAACAGACGGTTTGATTCCGCTGTGTCATTCGCTGCCGTTAAGTAGTTGCGAAATTGATTTTGAATTTGTCGAACCGAATGCATTGCGAATCGAAGCCACGGTCAAAACCATCGCGCAAACCGGTGTCGAAATGGAAGCGCTAACCGCGGTGTCCATTGCCGCTCTCACGGTGTACGACATGTGTAAAGCAGTTGATCGAGCAATGGAGGTGCATTCGATTCAATTGGAAGAAAAGTTGGGCGGCAAGAGCGGCCATTTTCTTCGCGGTTCGTAACGCATCGTTCGTTCGCCAAATTCCGTTCGCGCCGTTCGTTTTGAAAAATAGCAGGTTGGAAACATGAGCCAAGTCATTGAAACCACCAATCCCATGCAAACTGCCGTGCAGACGTTATACCAACCCATTGAACACGAATTGGCCGTGGCAGAACGTCGGCTTGCGGATGAACTTCACAATCAACATCCTTTTGTCGACGAACTGCTGCGTTACGGCGGACAATTGGGCGGCAAACGACTGCGTCCTGCGTTGCTGCTGTTAGTCGCAAAGTCACTGGGCACCGTGACGGACGAACACATCACTTTGGCCGCCGTGGTGGAAATGATTCACACCGCCACGTTGGTGCACGACGATGTTCTGGACGAAGCCAATACGCGTCGCCACCTCGCAACCGTGAACGCTCGCTGGAACAACGAAACCAGCGTCTTGCTAGGCGATTTTCTCTTTTCTCAAGCGTTTTACATGGCAGCGACACTCTCTAGCTCCTACGGCTGTCGTCGCATCGGTCAGTCTACCAACATCGTGTGCGAAGGCGAACTGAAACAGATTGCCAGCCGAGGCCAGCATGATCTGACCGAAGCAGCTTACTTTGACATCATCAACGGCAAAACGGCTGAGCTGTGCGCATGTGCCACGCATTTGGGAGCCTACTTCGCCAGCCCAGATCCGCAACAGGTTACTCGGCTGGAACAATACGGCCGCTCGCTGGGCATGGCGTTTCAGATTGCCGACGATCTGCTGGATCTACTGGGTGACGAAGCGAAAACCGGCAAGTCGTTGGGGTCGGACCTGGAAAAACAAAAGCCAACGTTGCCCGTCATTTTCACGTATCAGCAGCTTTCCGCCGCCGAACGAAGCGAATTTGTCCGCTTGTTGGAATCTGATTCGAAGAATCGCCATCAACAAATTGTGCAAGCTGTGGAAGCATCAGGCGGGTTCGCCTACGCTCGCACCACCGCCGAAAAATTCGCCGAACAAGCAGCAACTCAATTGGACCAAGTCGAACCATCCGATTGCCGCGACGTCTTGCAATCACTCTGCCATTTTGTGGTGGCCCGATCGGTCTAGCAGCACTTGCCGAATTGCTTTCGTCTGTTGACGTCGCGCCATGGACCGCAATTAATAACGCTAAGCAACCGTCAGTTTCTCCAAGGATGCTTCGGTAGATTGAGACAGAAGCTGTTCGCCTTTGCCAGGTCGAATCGCGAATTGCCAAAACAATGCGGGGCGAACCAGAAATTCCAGCGCCGTCGAACTCAACAGTCCGCCAATGATCACGGTCGCCACGGGATACAAAATTTCCTTACCTGGTTCGCCCGCCGCCATGGCCAACGGCACTAGGCCAATTCCGGATGTCAGGGCGGTCATCAACACTGGTGCCAAGCGATCCAAGCCCGCTTTGATGATCATTTCAGCAGACCACGTTTCACCTTCGTGTTCCACCAAATGCAAATAATGATTGATCAGTAAGATGCCGTTTCTGGAAGCAATTCCACACAAAGAAATAAAGCCCACCATGCTGGCAATGGTCAGTGTCTGGCCTGTCCAATACAACGCCGCCACCGCTCCGATAAATGCCATGGGCAACGCCACCATGACTTGCAGCGCCAAATTGATGGAACGAAACATCTTGAACAGCACCAAGAAAATTCCGGCCAGCGACACCAAAAACAAGATCTGGATCATGCGTGAGGCCGACGCTTGGCTTTCAAACTGGCCGCCGTAATCCACGAAGTAACCGGTCGGCAAATCCGCCACCACGGGACCGACTGCCAACTTAATGTCATTCACCACGTCCACTAGACCTCGATCTTGAACGTTACACTGAATGGTAATGCGTCGCCGTACTTGTTCGCGACTGATGGAAGTCGGACCGCTGGATTCGTAGATATTGGCCACATCTTCCAGTTTTACCACCGAACCGTCGGGGACATTGACGGTTAAGCGTCGCAGTTCGGCCAAGTCTTCTCGGAACGCTTCGTCCATGCGTACTAACAAGTCGAATTGACGCTGTCCGTCCAAGACTTGAGAAATGACTTCGCCCTGCATGGCTGTTTCCACAAATTCGTTAATGTCGTTGCGACGTAGACCAAACCGGGCCAACTTGGTGCCGTCTGCTTCGATGCGCAGCTGAGGCACGTTGACTTGCTGTTCCACTTGCAGGTCTCGGACGCCATCCACACCAGCGATGGCTTGTTTGAATTTTTCAGCTTCACGTCTTAGTGTGTCCAAATCGTCGCCGTACAGTTTGATAGCAACTTGCGCCTTTACGCCAGACAACATGTGCGAAATCAAGTGCGCCAACGGTTGTTCCACACTGGTCACAATCCCCGGCACATCCGCCAATGCTTCACGAATTTGTTCCAACACTTCTTCGCGAGTTTCTTCGGCGTGCGGATTGATTGACGCGATGTACTCAGACGCGTTCACGCCTTCGACATGTTCATCCAACTCCGCTCGTCCCGACTTGCGGACCAAGGCGGAAATGGCTGAAATCTTTTCTAAGCGACGTTCTACTATTTGGTTTACTTCGATCGATTTTGCCAATGACGTCCCCGGCGGCAAGATCACATTCACCTGCACGGCTCCTTCATTAAACGGCGGTAGAAAATCACTTTCCAAACGGAACAGTGCCAACGACGATAAAATCACGGCCACGGCAGCCACAGACAAGACCACGCCCGACCACCGCAAGCTGCCGCTCATGACCAACGCAGCGCATTTCTTTAACTGTCGCAACAGCCATCCGTCTGATTCCGCATGATCAGATCGACTGGCCTGCTTTCCCAATAACAGGTAACTCAACACCGGCGTGACGGTCAGCGACACCAGCAACGACGACACAATCGATACGATATATGCCACTCCCAACGGAGCGAACAAGCGGCCTTCCATGCCGTCCAGTGCGAACAACGGCAGGAAGACCAACACCACAATCATAGTGCCGTAGACAATCGAATTGCGAATTTCACAACTCGCTTCATACACCACCATTAGCGAGGACTTGGGCTGGGGCGTCTGCCGATTTTCCTTCAAGCGACGAAAGATATTCTCCACATCTACAATCGCGTCGTCGACCAGTTCGCCCATGGCCACAGCCAATCCTCCCAAGGTCATGGTGTTGATGGACAATCCAAACCAGCGAAACACCAAAATGGTAATCACAATCGACAGCGGGATGGCCGTCAGCGTAATGAAGGTGGTGCGGAAGTTCAGCAGAAAGACAAACAAGATGATCAGCACCAAGAGACTGCCGTCGCGCAGCGCTTCAATCACATTGGCAATCGCCAGATCGATAAACGCCTTTTGCTGATACAGATTCGGCAGCAGACGAATATCGGATGTCATTGACGCTTCCAATTCGGCCAAGGCTTGGGTCACGTCTTGAGTGACTTGGCGAGTGTCCGCGTCGGGCTGTTTGTTGATGGTCAGCACCACGGCCGGTCCGCCGCTAAACGCTGATTCGCCCGTTTCGTCGGTTCGCACAAAGGCCGAACTGTCACCTCGTTTGACTTGTGGCCCTTCTACAACGTTGGCGACTTGATGCAAGCGAACCGATTGGCCGTCTCGATAATGCACAACGATATTCTTGATTTCATCCACCGTGCGAATGCGTCCCAACGACCGAACCAGCAGTTCATTGGGGCCTTGTTCGTCCAGATACCCGCCAGCGCCGTTTTGATTGCTTTCTCGTAGAGCGGTCTTCACTTCGTCCAAAGTGACGTCAAAGCGAACCATTTCGTTGGGATCCACCAAGACTTGAAACTGTTTGCGCTGACCACCCATGGTGATGACTTGCGCCACACCGGGAATGGTCAGAAGTCGCTGCCGCACAACCCAGTCCGCCATGGTGCGCAGTTCCAGCGGATCGGTGGAACCATCTTGGCTGATCATTCCCACAATCATGATCTGCCCCATGATGGAAGAAATAGGTGCCAGATGAGGCTTCACGCCCGGCGGTAGCCTGTCTCCGACGACACTGATTCGTTCGTTCACCACTTGGCGATCGTCGTAGATATTGGTGCCCCAATCGAATTCGACATAGATCACGCTCAGACCGACACTGGAACTGCTGCGAACCGCTTGCACACCCGTTGCACCGTTCAGCGAAGTTTCCAGCGGAAACGTCACCAGCGATTCCACTTCTTCCGGAGCCATCCCTGGCGCTTCCGTCAGAATGACCACTCGCGGACGATTCAAATCCGGAAATACATCAATGGGCAGTTGTGTCGCTTGCCAACCGCCGTAACCTAACAGCAACAACGCAAACGCCAACGTGAGCACGCGATTCTGCAACGCAAAGCGAATGAATCCGTTTAACATAGCGGCCTGTCTTTTTTGGCTAAGCCAATTTTTGAAACTGAAGCATTGAGCGAGACTAGTGGACGTGCCCGGCGTGAGGATCAATGGCACCCGATTTATTCTTCAACGCCAAATGCATTTGATAAGCACCTTTCCCGGCAATGACGTCACCTGGCTTGATGGTGCCATCGTTGGAGACGACTATAGCCCTAGCATCTTTGTATTCGACATGAACCGCGACTTGATGAAAATGATTGCCTTCCTGCCGATAAACGTAGAACTCGGCATTGTCGCGAACCACAGCTTCCACTGGTAAGACAATTCGATCTTCCCACGTTTCGACCGGCACTTGCAGTTCCAGCCGTTGACCTGGATTGTACTTCCAAGAAACGAATCGATTGCCGTCCGGTCCAATTCGATCCAAAGCCACTTCGTTGGGCAACGTAACATAAAACAAAAACGCGCGACTATCCGGATCAATCCGATCTGACAAGTACAACAGTTCCAAGTTCGAAATCGATTCGCCCGATGCGGTGGCCAGTTTGGCGGACAAGCGATGGCCCGACGCTGCCACTTGCCGCAACTTAGCCGCGTCATCTTCGAACGCGCGACCTTCAATATACAATTCACAGTGATCGCCCAGCACGCACAGCAATTCACCGGCATTAACGTATTGTCCTGGGTGAACGCTTAATTTTTGCACGTGGTACAAGTGATCGTCCGAACAAGAATCGTGGTCCGGGTCATGGGCCGGCGAAGCCACACTAACGAATTGCAGTAAGCGATGTTCGCGGACAATGTCGTCGATCTGGGATTCCGCCAAACCATGCAATACCAACGCTTGTCGTTCAGCTAACAACGACGCTTGCAGCTTCTGGCGTTCGTACTTTTGTTCTAAAATTCGGCGACCAGCGATGACGTCTTCACCCACCTGAGTCAACCGACTGATCTCGCGATCCACCACCGCCAAACT
>JAGQOZ010000270.1 GCA_020426955.1 Planctomycetales bacterium | reverse complement strand
GTCCACTTTTTGAAATGCAGTCGAAAAAGGATTCTCCGGAAATTCCCGAGCAAGATTGATGCCGTGGGCGAGTTCTTCCGCGGTGAATTCTCGAGCGGTTTCGCCCCAGGTAATTCGATAACGTCCTGCATCTGGAACTTCCAGTTTCAAGACGAACCGATTCAAGTCTTCATGGAACGGAACCAAGGTCATGCCAGAGCGAATCGAACCGTCGTCGTGCAGATTGCCATCGGCGCAAACCGGATAACGCCGGCTGGTAATGGTCAGTTCATTGCCGTCAAACGCGTCCACTGAGTGACCGTCCGAAGCAGACGCAGTCTTGTCATGTAAATTCACGTGGATGGTACCAATTTCGCCGTCCAATCCCATGGATCGCAAGAACGACCATGCCATAATCACGTGCCCCGCCCAACCGGGATGAATGCCGTCGCTACCGGCCACTTCGTATGGATTTTCTTCGGTTGCTTCATGTTGGCCAGGAGCGAAAACCTGAGCTTGATACATGGGCCAAAAAATGTCCGCAAACCGCACGTCTTCTTTTTCGGCAACATCGATCGCGATGTCTCGCAGCGCACACAAATTCAAATTGTGATCCTGCAGTGAACCGCTACGACTTTTGACCCACGTGGCCAGCTTGCCGGCACAGCCAGGCGAACCCACGACCACTCGCACTCCCTTGTCTTTGAACTTCCGCACAATGGCCGAATAGTGATCTTCGTACCATTGGCCATTGGTCACATCAAATGGACGGTACCGGGAATCATTCATGCCGTATGCCAGCGTGGCCACAGTCGGTTCGAACGTCAAACAGTCTTTTTCCATGCGTCGCAAGAAGCCGTCTGTCTTCTCGCCGCTCCAACCGTACTGACGCACCGTGACATTTAAATGCGGCACGCAGACGGTAAGGTACGTTTCTATTATCCGAGAATACATTTTTTGTTCGGTAATGGAATCGCCGCAAATGGCCAAGCGGTCACCTGGTTTCAGCAATAGGTCGCCGACGGGCGGAGCCTTCTTGGGATGGAATGCTTGGAACGCTTCATGATCTGGCTTGACTTCGTATTGGTATTCGCGAACAGTAGCGCGGTCGGTCGAGCTGGTTTGTTGCGAACATGCCGAAGCGGTCAACAGCGAAAAACTGGCGGCTATCACGAATAAAAACGAACGCATGGTCATCATCACCTACTTTGTTCAAAATCTACTAGACGCGTAGCACCGTTCGAGAAGTAAAATGAGTTGTGCAAGGCGCTGGGCCGCAACGCTCGCATAAGATCGGGCCGTAATTGTACGAGCGATTATTTGCGAATAGCATCGCACAGTTTGGACGGAATTGCCACGTAGCTCCAGCGGTTCACGCGTGATTGCCAGTCGATTCACGCGAAGCTGAAGTTGATTTCATCCGGTATGATCTATCCAATCAAAAACGGTTTGATGCCGCCATCGCCGTCGTTTTCCCACTGGCGACGTACTTCGCGCAAACCGTACGCACATAGGTCGTATTGATGGCTCAAGCGATTCAAGACATCGCTAGATGCGTTTTGATCGTCCGTTTGAATTTGACTGGCAATCAAGTACGCTCGCTTGCCTTGTTCCTTGTAGTCCACCAGTTCGTCCTGGCTGCCGGTAGATCGCATTTTCTTTAGTGCTTCCGGGTAAACGCCGGTCCAGAACAGAGTGAAATCCCCCACGTGCCGATGGACCTCACGTTTAGCATCGCCGATGCGCTCTTCTGCTTCCATCATCATCTGCGCCACTTCATACAACCGCTGGCCCGTCACGTTGCGAATGCGGTAGATTGAATTGCTGTTGATGAACCGAATCAGCAGATCACTGATGTAGTCAATCAGCGGTGGGTCGGCGACACCCAAATGCGTTTGAAACGTAAATTCGGCCATCCCGGAAAAGAATCGGCGCAGCGTGTGGGGAGCTTCGGGCATGGTTTCCTCCTAAATCTAGCAAGTGTCGTTTCGAACCATTCGAACTATCTGTGCTGGCAGGGAGGTCAACTAGAGCTGCCATTTCGTTCGAATCAGTCCGTTCGCAATAAACGTAGAAACGAAGTCGTTTCGGATTTCCTTTAAATTTTACTTTTCAATTCGAATTTGGGTCAAGTTTTGAGCACCAAGTGCTTCTGTCTGTTATCAAAACCGCGTGTTTGTGGCAAGGTATCCTTTACGGGCGAGTCATTCCAGCAAAACGCGTTAGTAAGTGAACTGGACCGCGTTGTTCAACATGTGAACTCAAAAAATGGGAAAAACGAGCATTTTCATGAATACCTGCTTAGTCCGCCGGCGGCAATCTTTATTGATATTAAACCAATTTAGATTCTTTGCGCTTGCCAGTGGCTTTTTGGTTTTGGCGAATATCCTGCTGACTGGCTGCAATGGCACCAGCAGTGAACAGTTGGCTGTTTCTGATTCGTTCATCGCTCCTGACGGCCCGACGGCTGGCACCACAGCCATGGCCAAACAACTGGCCACTTTGGTTCGCAACGCCAATCCCGCTCGAACACCATCCATGGGCCCCAAGCAGCAAATCGCAGAACTGGAAAAGCAGGTTGCCGCTGAACCAGACGGCCAACGAAAATTGCTGCTTCAATCGCACCTCGGTTGGTACTTATTGATGGATGGCCGAACCGAAGAAGCGGCCACCATCTTCCGAGAACTCCGCCAGCGCAGAAACGAAATCGGAATTCCCGCAACGCACGAATTCATGCGTAGACTTCGCGAATTGAGCGGACTGGCGTTCTTGCGTCTGGCCGAACAAGAAAACTGCGTTGCCAATCACAACCGCGATTCGTGCCTGATGCCGATCCAAGGCGCTGGCGTGCATCAGTTGCGAACCGGCGCCGAGGAAGCTCGAGTAGAATTCGCGCAGAGCTTGATGGCGGACCCTGGCGACATCACTAGCCAATGGCTGCTTAACTTGGCCTACATGGCCTTGGGTGAATATCCACAAGGTGTGCCCAAGTCGTGGCTTATTCCGGAAGAAGTGTTTGCGTCTGATCGAGACATCGGGCGGTTTCCTGACGTGGCCACGGCGGCCGGAGTCGATACGCTGGGGCTGTCTGGCGGAGTGGTTTTGGATGACTTTGATGCGGACGGAATGATTGACATTATGGCGTCGGACTGGGGCATCGACAAGCAACTTCGCGTTTATCGGAATCTTGGCAACGGTACGTTTCAAGAACGAACCACAGACGCCGGCCTGGAAGGTTTAGTCGGCGGATTGAATCTGATCCACGCCGATTTTGACAACGATGGACACGTGGATGTGTTGGTTTTGCGAGGTGCTTGGTTGGGCGACGACGGCGCTTACCCTAATTCGCTACTGCGAAACTTAGGCAATGGTGCGTTTGATGATGTGACGAAAAAAGCAGGCGTGCTCAGTTCGTGTCCCACGCAGACCGCCGCTTGGGCCGACTTTGATCTGGACGGCGATCTAGATCTGTTCATTGGCAATGAAACGTTTAAGTCTAAAACGTATCCGTGCGAGCTATTTGTCAACAACGGCGATGGTACGTTCACGGAAGCGGCGGAAGAATACGGTGTGGCTCACGTAGGTCGAGTCAAAGGAGTGGCGTGGGGCGATATCGATAACGATGGCGATCCCGATTTGTACTTGTCTTGCTTTGGCGAACCGAATCGACTGTTTCGCAATCCATTGGCAAATTCGCCGGACGGGAGGTTTGAAGAAATCGCTTCGCAGGCCGGAGTGACCCAACCGAACGGCAGCTTCCCCACTTGGTTTTGGGACTTTGACAACGACGGCTGGGAAGATTTGCTAGTGGCACCGTTTGCCGGTTTCAAGTTTGATGGCACGTCGTTGCGAATCGTTGTGAACGACTATCTGGGAATCGAGACGGGAGCCGACAAGATCCATTTGTACCGCAACAATCACGACGGCACATTTACGAACGTTGCCGAGCAAATGGACATGGATGATTCGCTGCTAGTGATGGGCGCCAACTTTGGCGATATCGACAACGACGGTTTCTTGGACGCCTATCTGGGCACCGGCGATCCGTACTTCGGCACGTTGATTCCCAATCGCATGTACCGCAATGCGGCGGCCAAGAAATTTGAAGACGTGACCACTTCCGGTGGATTCGGGCATGTGCAAAAGGGACACGGAATCGCCTTTGCCGATCTGGACAACGACGGTGATCAAGATATTTACGCCGTCATGGGCGGAGCGATCTCGGGAGACATTTACCAAAACGTGTTGTTCCAAAATCCGGGCCACGGCAACCATTGGATCACGCTGAAACTGGTGGGCGAAAAATCGAATCGTTCGGCCGTGGGAGCCAGAATTCAAGTCACCGTTAATTCGGCCGCGGGTGAACGGCAGATCCACGTCGCGGTCTGCAGCGGCGGCAGTTTTGGCGCCTCCAGTTTGCAGCAAGAAATCGGCTTGGGCGACGCAACTTCGATTGAACGAATCGAAATCCGCTGGCCGGCCAAGGGTAGCTCGCAAACGCTGACCGGTGCCGAATTGGACACGTTCTACGAAATTCGCGAAGGAGACGACCAGCTACACAAGCTCGAACGTACTGCGTTTTCGTTTGATGCCGACGCCATGCATCATCACGCCGGGCATCAGTGAAGCAATACGTTCTTAGTCGCGCGTTAGACGCAGTCCGAAGTCAGCGAGGTTTCCGCCGAAATTTCGGCTTGCGGTGGGAGGCAACAAGCAATGTTGCGACAATCAGCATAGCGAGGCCTGATGGACGTGGTTCGGGAACGATGCGAACGCCGGCTTTAGGGCCAAGTTCGTAGCCGCCAGTTTGGAACGCTGCAACAAAATCGGCACTGTCAAATTCAGCGTCACCATTCCAGTCACCTGTCGCCCAGGTCGAATTCAACGCGACGTCGTCTTCGTACTGACCTGCTTGAAAGACGGCGATGAAGTCGGAACTGTTGAATTCTCCGTCCAGATTGGCGTCGCCCACGTAAGTGTTTCGCAGAATTTCGACCCAAAATCGATGATCGGAAGTGTCCAGTTTTCCATCGGCGTTGAGGTCGTAAGCTGGTTCTGAGTTCTGTGTTCGAAACGCTTCGGCCAAGCGGTCAATGTCCTCGGTAGTGAGCAAACCGTCGCCATCAAAGTCTCCGGCAGACGATGTGATCACGGTGACCGCTCGGCCTGCACCATCAATGGAAATCGTCACGGGAACAGAACCCAAGATCGGGATGTCGTCTACAATCATTTCGATTTCCAGATTGACTTGTAGCGACATCTCCAACCGGTTCGGAGTCCGGTCGACTTGGATGCCCAGAAAGTCAACCATCATCGGTTCGAAGGTGGATAAATCGATCGGTTCCGGTTCAGTCGAAAGAATGACGAATCCTGATAACGCGACGGTATTAGCGAGTTGATCGAACTGGCCGTTAAGAATGGAGCCTGCCGCTCCGGGAGAAATCAGCGTCATGGTCAGATCACCGGGTGCAACACTTCCTTGAACGGCATTAAATGCCAAACTGAATTCCATGCCATCGTCCAGAGTCAATTCCAGTTCGGTGACTTGTCCCCGATCCGTAGGTGCTCCAACTGATTGAATGTCCAGAACCGCGTGGCCTGAAATGGCGGATTCGTCCGTCGGCGAACCGAAAAAGCCAGCGTCAATAGTCGCTTGTACGGAAGACGCGGCAGGGTAAACCGCCGGGATCACGTCTAGGTGAAACTCTTCGGATCGAAGTACTGGGCAAGTTAGACCACAGATAAACAATGCAAATGAAACAATATTGATTCTCATTGTATGACTCGCGAAACACTTCCGTTCGAACAAAAACGACCCAAGACGGCTCTATGTTATTCGATGCTGGCTGGTAACGCTATCGATTCGGTGTCGAGTCAGGTAAAACTCTGATATCATGATTCGTCATTGAGTTGTTTGGTTGGGATGGAAAGTGTGGTGAACGAAAGTGGGACTTCGCATTCTTACGTTGATCTTTTCGATTCAGGCTATGCTGTGCTGCAATAAACTGTTGGCAGCGGACCGGCCGAATATCGTCTGGTTGCTGTCGGAAGACAATTCCAAGCACTTTCTGAAACTCTTTGATGAACATGGAGCCGAGACGCCCAACATTGCCGATATGGCTCGGCACGGACTGCGGTTTGAACACGCTTTTTCCAACGCTCCGGTTTGCAGCGTCGCCAGAACCACGCTGATGACGGGCTGTTATGCGCCAAGGATTGGCTCGCAGTTTCATCGCAAAAGCCAAGTGGTTCCGCTGCCTGGTGACTTGAAAATGTTTCCGGCCTATCTGCGAGCGGCTGGGTACTATACGACCAACAATCAGAAGAAGGACTATAACGCAGAAGAATCGGCCGATGTGTGGGATGAATCGAGCCGGTCGGCTTCTTGGCGAAACCGCAAGGAAGACCAACCGTTCTTTCACATGCAAAGTTTTGCGCAGTCGCATGAAAGTTCGTTGCACTTCGATCGCCAGCGAATGGAATCGGGAACGCAGACCTCTACGCAATCCGTCTTCATTCCTCCGCATCATCCCGATACGCCGTTGTTTCGCTTTACCTATGCACACTATCTAGATCGCATTGGCGTGATTGATCGGCAGATTGGCAATGTGCTGCGACAGCTGGAAGGGGATGGCGTGTTGGAGGATACCATTGTCTTTTACTTTGGCGATCACGGAGGCGTTTTGCCAGGGAGCAAAGGATATGTGAATGAACGAGGCCTCCATGTGCCGTTGGTGATCCGAGTGCCAGAAAAATGGCAGGACTTGGTCGGGCGAACCAACGGACAAGCGGCGACCGGGTTTGTCAGCTTTGTTGACTTTGGGCCTACCGTGTTGAATTTGGCCGGAGTGGACGTGCCCGACGAAATGGATGGTCGACCATTTTTGGGACCGAATACATCTGCGGACGAAGTCGATTCGCGGAACGAAGCGTTCGGGCATGCGGATCGGTTTGACGAAAAATACGACTTGGTTCGCTCGATCCGACTCGGGCGCTGGAAGTACGTGCGCAACTACCAGCCCTTCAATTTTGACGGACTGCAAAATAACTATCGTTACAACTGCTTGGCGTTCCAAGAATGGCGAACGCTGTATCAACAGCATCGACTCGATACCATTCAGCGGCAGTTTTTTGAAACAAAGCCGGTCGAAGCGCTGTACGATCTGGCATCCGATCCCTACGAAACGCAGAACCTGGCCAATTCGGTCGAGCACACGGATACATTGCTGCGTTTGCGAAGTCGTTTGCAGCAGCAATTAAAGGCGTGGCCCGATTTGAGTTTCATTCCGGAAAGCGAATTGGTGGAAGACGGATTCGCCAACCCCACCGAGTTCGGTGCAAAGAATCAGCAGCGGATTGCCAAGTTAATTGACATTGCTGACTTGAGTCTACTGCCGTTTGACGAAGCCCAGGCGGCGATCTTGCAAGCGATCGAATCCGACGATGCGTTGCAGCGATACTGGGCGCTGATCGCCGCGACATCGCATGGTGACGCGGCTGCTGGACTGGTGTCGGTGGTTCGAAAAACATCGAAAGAGGATTCGAACCGCTTGGTGAGGACTCGAGCGGCTGAATTCTTGGCGTTGGTGGCCGGTGATGATCCGTCGGACGTACTCAAGTCCGTCTTGAGCGAATCGGAATCGGGTGTGGAAACGCTGTTGATCCTGAATTCGCTGGTCTTGTTAAAAGACGGAGCGACGCAATGTAACATTCCGTTTTCTTCGCAATGGGTTACCGAAGCGGCGAAGAAGCAGCAAGAGGTGCAGCGGCGAATAGAATATCTTTCGCCCTAATTTGCAATTCATATAGTTCGCGTCTAGGCGAAAGGAAGAAGCGTGTTGAGCGTAAGCAAACGAACTTGGTTAATGGTACTATTGTCGCAAGGCATCGCTGGTTGGTTCGCCGCGTTTTCCGTGGCAGCGGATTCGCCAAACATTTTGGTGATCCTGGCGGATGACATGGGATTTGGCGACGTTCAGGCGTTGAATCCGGATTCGAAAATTCCCACGCCCAATCTGAATGCGTTGTCCAAATCCGGAATGACCTTTTCGGACGCACATTCTCCTTCGGCCGTCTGCACGCCCACTCGGTACGGCCTGCTCACCGG
>JAGQOZ010000269.1 GCA_020426955.1 Planctomycetales bacterium | reverse complement strand
GACCACGTCTTCATCCGAAATCGGAATGCCGAATCGACTACGGAATTCGCGAAGTTCGGCTTCATTGGCCTTCTTCAAGTTATGAGAAACGTTCTTGCCTTCGCCGGCTTCGCCCAGTCCATAGCCTTTGATCGTCTTGGCCAAAATGACGGTTGGCTGGCCCTTATGCTCCACCGCAGCCTTATACGCAGCAAACACCTTTTCAGGGTCGTGGCCGCCACGACGCATCTTTTCTAGCTTTTCGTCCGAATAGTTCTTCACTAATTCGGCCACTTCGGGATACTTGCCAAAGAAATGGTCCCGAATATACGAGCCGGGCATGCCGGTATATTTCTGATACTGGCCATCGACAACTTCGCCCATGCGTTTGACCAGCATCCCCGACGAATCTGCCTCCAGCAACGGGTCCCAGTCATCGCCCCAAACGACCTTGATGACATTCCAGCCAGCACCTCGGAAAATCCCTTCCAATTCTTGAATGATCTTGCCGTTGCCTCGCACGGGACCATCCAAACGCTGCAGGTTACAGTTGATGACAAAATTGAGGTTGTCCAGTTGTTCACGCGCGGCCAAAGTAATAGCGCCCAAGGTTTCAGGTTCGTCACATTCTCCGTCTCCTAAGAATGCCCAAACTCGCTGATTCTTGGTTTCCTTGATGCCGCGATCTTCCATGTAGCGATTGAATCGGGCTTGGTAGATGGCCATGATCGGAGCCAAGCCCATGGAAACCGTGGGGAACTCCCAGAAGTCAGGCATCAGCCAAGGGTGCGGATACGAGGAAAGACCGCCGGCGGGCTGAAGTTCACGACGGAAATTATCCAAATTCTCTTCCGAAAGACGTCCCTCCACGAACGCTCGAGAATAAGGCCCCGGCGAAGCATGCCCTTGGAAATAAATCAAATCTCCGTCATATCCCGATTCACCACGGCCTCGAAAAAAGTGATTGAAGCCTACTTCGTACAATGTGGCAGACGAAGCGAACGTGGAAATGTGACCGCCTAGGCCTTCGAAACGTTTATTGGCACGAACCACCATGGCCATCGCATTCCAGCGAATAATACTCTTGATGCGGCGTTCAATTTCACGGTTGCCGGGATAGGGAGGCTGCTTTGAAGCGGGAATCGTGTTGATATAGGGCGTTGTTAGCTGCAGCGGAAGTTCCACACCCTCCTGCACCGCCTTGTATTGCATGGCGGAAAGCAGGAATTGAGCACGATCGCGACCTTTGCTATCAAGAATGTACTGCAGTGAATCGAGCCATTCTTTTGTCTCCTGCGGGTCTTCATCCGCCATGCGCGGAGCCACAGGTTTCACCGCCGCCTGTTCGCCATCGTTCAGAATTTCTGCTTCTGCCATAGGAACCTTTCCTTCGAATACCGGGCCGAGAGCTATTTCAACAAATCTGTCTTCGGTTCAGAAATAGCCATTACTCAGCGTTTTATCAGAAAAACACCAAGCCGCAGACAAATTATCGACAACTGTGCTACCGGCTGAATGATCGGAGGATTATTGCTAATCCGTTTAGAACTAATGTTAGCAGTTTAACGCTGCCAATGGCAGGAGACACCCATTTAGGGTAAAGCCAATCGCAAGTTTTTCTATTTTCTTTTCGGCTTATAGATTTCTACAGCCGAACCGTAGAACACTTCGCCCGCATTCATCACCGTTTCACTAAGTGTGGGATGCGGGTGGATGGACTCGGTGATGTCCCGGACTTCACACCCCATTTCGATTGCCAAAACAGATTCTGCAATCAATTCGCCCGCGCCGGGACCGACAATGCCACACCCGAGCACTCGGTTTGTTTCGGGATCCACCAAAATCTTGGTAAGACCTTCCGATCGCCCCAACGCTTGGGCACGCCCGCTGGCCGCCCACGGGTAGCTGGCCACTTCATACGCAACTTGATTTCGCTTTGCTTGCTCTTCCGTCAATCCCGCCCAAGCAATTTCCGGATCGGTGAACACAACAGCCGGAATTGCCGCCGGTTGAAAAACGGCTGGCTTGCCCAAGATGGCTTCCACGGCGACTTTTGCCTCGTGAGACGCCTTATGTGCCAGCATCGGCTCTCCTGCAACATCTCCAATGGCATAGATATTTGATTGAGCAGTCCGTTGGCTGGAATCTACCTCCACAAAGCCTCGCTTATTAACCAACGCTGCGGTCTTTTCCAGTCCCAGATGCAATCCGTTAGGCCGACGGCCCACGGCAACCAAGACCTTGTCGTAGCGTTCGACGCCATACTTTCCAGGCCCTTCAAACGCGACATCGATCTTACCGTCACGTTCGCCCAGCGAGCCGACTTTGGTGGACAAAAAAATGCGGTCATTCAGCAGCGACTTCATTCGCTTTTCCAATGGCCGTACCAAATCACGGTCAGCTCCGGGAAGTAATCCGTCCGTCAATTCGACGATACTGACCTGCGAACCCAGATAGGCGTAGACAGTGGCCATTTCCAGTCCGATGTAGCCACCACCGACAACCAGCAATGTGTTCGGCAATTCCTCTAAATTCAGTGCTCCCGTCGAATCAATGACTCGCTCGGAATCGATTCCTAGAGAACCCGGCATCGCGGGAGTCGAACCTGTGGCTACAATCAAGTGATCGAAAGATATCTCTTTTTCCGAAGGAACCGAATCATCGTCTCCTTCCAAAGCCAGCGTGTTGGCGTCTACCAGCTTGCCAACGGCGTTTATCACCGTCACATTTCGCCGCTTAGCCAATTGCTTCAGGCCGCCGGACATCCGTTCAATTACCGCGTCTTTGCGTGCACGAACCTTGTCTAGATCGATCTTGGGCTTACCAAAATCGACGCCCCAGTCGACGGTCAATTCGTGCGCTTCGCTAATTACGCGAGCGACATGCAGAAGCGCCTTGGACGGAATGCAGCCGCGTAACAAACATGTCCCACCTAGTCGAACGTCTTTTTCGACAATCGTGACATCCAGGCCTTCGTCTGCCGCAATAAACGCAGCGGCGTATCCACCTGGACCGCCGCCAAGAACTACTAGTTGAGAATGCATTGTTTCTAGCTATCGAGACAAGAATTCGACGACCGTGTTAACGTCTACCGGCAAACTAATATCACTGGGACCAGGTAGTCCCTGCACTGTCGCTCGCAAGGTGTCTGTGTCTACTGTCAGCCACTCCATGGATTCAGGTCGAGTTTCTTCGACGTTGCTTTTGTAGACCACATGTAGATTGGCACGTGGACGTACCGTGATCACATCGCCAGGACGCACGATATAAGACGGGCTGGAAACCTTGATTCCGTTCACTTGAAAGTGGCCGTGCACTACGCCTTGACGAGCCTGAGGACGAGTCTTGGTGAAACCGGCGCGGCGAACAATATTGTCAAGTCGCCGCTCGCAACGGATCAACAAGTTTTCTCCCGTATTGCCCTTTGTGCGACTCGCTTTTTCGTAATAGCGACGCAACTGACGTTCACCCAAGCCGTAATAGTGCTTGATTTTCTGCTTTTCCATCAACGCCAAACCGTAGTTTGACGGGCGACGGCCACGCGACCGCATGCCTGGCGGTCCGTCGCGTCGCTCTGCAGCGCGCATCGCACCCGCGCTTTCATAAATCAATGAGCCAAGCCGACGATTGACACGTGCTTTGGGGCCATGATAACGGGCCATTCGGTGATTACTCCTGTCCGAAGGTAACGCAAACTAATGGGCATGGAATCGGCTGGAAAGGTCCATTAAGTCCAACGAATTCCGTCAAGGATAAACGGGGTATATTGACGAAAAACGCCAAACGCTACAAGGGGGCTTCTGCAATCAATCACTGGATTTGATGCGAAGGCAATTCCAAGTCAATTTCGTGCGGTTCCGTAAAGAACTGCCACTTTTGCGTAGGCAAGTCCCGAAACGCCTTCATCACTCGCTCTCGCGTCACCGGCCGACCGGGCACGCGCCGAATTAGAATTTGGTGCAATTGATGCGGAAAAAGCCGTCCCAACGAACCGTAAATCTCCGGGTCATGTTCGCCCGAATCTCCCACCAACACAAATTTTCGACCAGGAAACAAGCGAAAAATCGACTTGATTACCCGCCGTTTACTGGACCTTCGCGCCACAAACAGACGCAGAAAACTGGGATCTCGCAATCGAATAGTCCGTAAATGATATGAGCCTTCCGGAAAATTCGACGTGGAAAGCAAACGATGGATGCTATCAAACAATTGCCAAGGACTAGACGACACGTAATGAAATGCGGCACCTTGCGCCGCCCACTCCTGGTAAAGCAACGGCATACCAGAGACGCAGCGAAAATCATTCAAAAACGTGTTTCGTAACAACTGCCGCCGGTCCGCCACATCGGAAAGTTTGATGGTATCATCAATATCGGAAATCACGGAAATTCCTTGATCCTCCAACAACTGCACTCGCCCCGGAAACGTTTGCTGCTGACCGGCACCCGGCAAGACGCGAAAATCGAGCCAAGGGTTGGCGTTGATACAGGGCAATGAATCGATGGGAATTCGCAAGGAACCTCGGAAATGACCGTTTCGCCGCGACTTTCGCTCCATCAATGCCTGAAATTCGCCGAATTCCACGGCAACCCGTTTGCCTCGCTCCGTAACCACCAAAAAACCTTGAATTCGGTCACGAAAGACATCCGAATCAAGTTCGTCCACCGACACTTTTAGGATCTTTCGCAAAACACGAATGATCATCCGCCGACGCAGATTGTCCGGACTTGCGCGGTGCACGTTCCCCCAAATGCCAATCCGCCAATACTTTCCACTAGACTCCATGTGTCCAAAAGACGGGTACAGCACCACCGAATCAAAGGCATGAATTTGCGAACAAAGGGAAGCCACAATCAGTGAACCCTCTCAATTCCGTACAAGCCACCAACGGCCCCTGAATAGCACCAAAAGGCCTCCTACTGTCGAACGCTCGTGCAACTTTCCGCAACCGAAGCAACTAAGCGAAGCGTTTTTCCTTATTCTTCGCTGTCTTCTTCGTCCAACAGATCGTCGTCAAGGTCCGGATCTTGGGCATTGCCGTCGTCATCGTCAGTATCGGTTTGACCTGAATCCTGCGAATCTACCGTCGGTTCATCGGAAGATTCTTCATCGGTTTGAGAAGCCGAACCAGCACTCCGTACCGATTGCTCCAGCTTTTCATTGTAGGCACTTGCGCCGCAGCCGACGGAAAAGCCAAGCCAAAAGACTGTCAAAACCAACACAAAAAATTTAAAAAGCTTAATCATTCAATACGCCCATCGTGCTTTAGGACGAGTCCTTATTGTTTTGTTAATTCGGTGATTCTAATGTGGATTCTTGTAAGTGCCCAGCGCTATGGTATGGTAAATTTCGAAATCAAAGGCGAAAAAAAGTACGGCCACGTCCACGAAGAACGTTGACACACGCATTGTTCGGAACGTACGCAAATGGAAATGGTGCGTTCGAATCTCCGAGACATAAAAACAAAAAATGACCAAAACATTACGCTCGCACGAAATGATTGATCAACCCGTGCAAGGCGCCTTAATTGATCGAGTTGTGCGAAATTGGTGCTTTTGTCTAACCTCGGTAGCGGCGATGTTTTTCGCTTGGACATGGTTTTGGGAAGGAGCAGTCGTCAAAGCGGATCTGGTCCTGTTTGCAACTCGAGTCCTTCCCTGCCTGGTGGCAAGTTTGATTTTCTTGCCGTTTGCCATTCGTGACCAAATTCGACTAAGCGCCCGTTTCGTCGGCCCCGTTCACGCCATGAAAACGGCCATTCGGCGCTGTTTACTAGGCGACCAATGCCGCCCATTGGAAGTTCGCAGCAATGACTTTTGGCGAGACATTAGTCAGCAGTTAAATGAATTGGTAGCGGCTCGGACACAAGAATTACTGCGTCCTGCCAATGTCGAAAAATCGACCTCCGAAGAATCTGTCCCGCAACATTCGGATCAACTGGCGTAGCAGTAACGCTTATCCGTAAAAACGTCAAACGAAGCTGTTGTTGGGCGACCGAAATCCTGCTGGACGAACGCACGACGTCAAAATCCTTCTTTGTTTTTCTCTGTCGCGTCTGGGGTTTACCCCGTCCATTGATACACGCGGATATAGTCAAGCATCAGAATCTGCGGAAAGGCATCTGGCGGCAGCGAGTCGGCACGTTGATCAGTCCATTCGAAGAACCGTCCGTCGACCGCAGCGTTGACAATCAAGTGAAACGGCTGATCGAATGGAGCGTGTTCGTTATTCTTCGCCGCCTCGGAAAACCACTCGTCTTTATTGCGTGTCCGGCACAGTTCTCCATCCACAAACCATTTCATCTGGTCAGCAGTCCACTCGAGAGCGTACAGATGAAACGACTCGGCCGCATCTTGGTCCGGGAACGTGTGGCGATGCGAAAGATGCGAGGCCACGGTCCTCCGAAATGAATCGCGCCGGTCGTCTCATGCACAGCACTACCTCGCGATTCGACAATATCGATCTCGCCGCCATTGGATGGCGGGATCACGCGGTATTCTCCGGCTGGATACAGCTCTTCACACGGTTGTCCCGTTCCATGTTTAGCAACGCCTACGTTCGTCCAGTTGTCGTCTCTCTTCACCTGCAGTTGATAGAACTTCCCCGACTGCGTAGCGTAGCGAACAGCCATTGCGAGCGAAACGGTCAGTTCCGGTTCCGCGTTGGCAACGGCTGCAAAAAACGCAATTAGCGCAGCACCATATGCTAAATGAAATAGGCGGCTCGAAACAGGAATTGGGCATTTTCGGTCGCACACGCGATTCCAAGTCCTGACTGATTTTGCTGCGTGATCACCATGGCTTCCACCACGGATTCTTCGTGGAAGCTGTTTCGTATGTCAGCCGCATCACTTTGTCTTCGTGGCCAAACGACGAATCGGAATAGACAACTCGAATTCGTTCTTGGGCATCTTCCCCAACAGTGTCACCATCTTGAATCACCGGGCCGTTCTCGACAACATATCCCGCGAGCGCCAGCAATCTTTCTCGAAGTTCACTCGGTGGCTCAGGCGCTCCTTGCGTTTCAAGCTCCATGTGGCCAAGGGCCTTCATGCCCACGGTGAACCCGGAGCTGCTTGTATCTGAGTCTTTTCCAACCCTAAAATCGACCCAGATATGCATCGGCGCACCATGCGGCAACACCTGCTTTGTGAAGTCAATGAAGATGTTTTTGGGAATCACGAGCGTCGCCTTGCCCCAATAGACGCCGATTGCCTCTTCGCACGTTGCCAAGGCGGCAGCCGTCGCTTGCGTCAAAATCTTAGTAAGCCGCAGCGGCTCCAAGTCTCCCGTGATTGTGACAATCCAATGAACCGTATGCTGCTTCACCTCATCAGCAGCGTTCTTCCAGAGAAGACTTGTCGCACATGGCCCCGCGAGATCAGACCATGGAATTGGAGCTGGCATCTTGGCGATAATAAGACTCGCGCCGCCTATCTCAAGCGACAGCGTTCCGTCGTCTTCATTGAACTCGGATACCGGTGGTAGACCTCGCCAGTATTCTGCGAGTTGCTGATGCAGATCTTCCGCACAAATCGGTGCATCCGCTGTCAGCATGATCATTGAAATGCCGATTGCCATTTAACGACTCCTACGCGTGTACGTTGCGGCGAACGAATTAGTTTTCGTTCGCCTCGATGAAAAAAATTTTGTTGCCACGCGGGCAGCGACGAATAGTACGTTTGATATGTAGCTTGCTGTCGAATTCTCCTCGATAAGCAACGAAATGGCAAGCGATATTCGCAGAGAGCGAAGGCTGGCTGACTAGGAAGTGCGAACGTGACGTTTTAAAGCACGAACTGAAAGAGAACGATTGGAATCACTTGCCGCGAGAGTGTCCGAAAGTTGCACGCTGTCGGCGAACCGCCCAATCCCTGGACGCTTCCTTGGCGAAGACGAGCCGTATATTTTTGAATGGACCAGACGCGTCAGAGCGAGTTTCTACTGCCGCTTGGTGCGATATTCGCGGAAACAAAAACTTCGCGCGAAGAAAGCTGCCAAGCACTTCGGCGTACGTGTCGGACTCGATGAAGTCGACGTTCGCCCGAGCTGAGCGACGATAGCTGTTTGAAGCAACCGGTTTTCTTGGACTATCTTCCGAGCGAACTGCGGATGACTTCGTGAGAAAGAAACCAAGTCAACTGGAATCGAGCGATTCTGGACGTACTG
>JAGQOZ010000026.1 GCA_020426955.1 Planctomycetales bacterium | reverse complement strand
CATCGAATAAATGCGTCCGGGATACCCAACGGTTGCGAGCAACCGGGGCTACCCCGGGACGGGGTTGTTGCCAACCGAATTTGATAAATCAGCCTCGCTTAGGCCGTGGAACTCGTTGCCCGCTTTTTTTGCCCTTACGTTTTCCTCGCGAACCCTTATTGGCCGTATTGGCGTCGATGTCGCTAATCGGCTGGCCAATCGAATCTTGCATTTGCTCAATGCGATCTCGAATCGACGCCGCTCGTTCAAATTCCAAGGCATCGGCCGCCGCTAACATTTCTGCTTCCAGTTCGGCAATATATTCTTCGGTGATGTACCGAGTTTCATCGTTACGACCGACCGCCGCATTCGCTTCTCGATGGGCAGCCGCCATGGCTTCAATGCCTTGTTTAATTGCCTTGTGAACCGTAGCGGGCGTGATGCCATGTTTCTTGTTGTACGCTTCTTGAATCGCTCGGCGCCGTTCGGTCTCTTCGATGGCGCGTTGCATCGATTCGGTAATCTTGTCCGCGTACAGGATCACACGAGCGTTTACATTTCGAGCCGCTCGGCCAATCGTTTGCACCAGCGATGTTTCGCTGCGCAGGAATCCTTCCTTGTCTGCGTCCATCACCGCTACCAGCGAAACTTCTGGCAGATCCAACCCTTCACGCAGCAAGTTGACGCCTACCAAAACGTCGAACGCCCCTTCGCGAAGGTCACGCAACAATTCTACTCGTTCAAACGCATCCAATTCGCTATGCAACCATTTGCAGCGTACGCCGTTGTCTGAAATGTAAGTGGACAGGTCTTCGGCCAGTCGTTTGGTCAGCGCCGTCACCAATACTCGATCGCCGGTCGCCACGCATTTCTTGACCTCTTCCAGTAAATGCGGTACTTGCCCTTTGGCCGGGATGACGTCAATCACCGGGTCCAAAAGGCCGGTGGGGCGAATCAGTTGTTCGACGACTTCGCCGCGAGTTTTTTCCAATTCATAGTCGCTGGGCGTGGCCGAAACGAAGATGACTTGATTGAGTTTTGATTCCCATTCTTCAAATTTCAAAGGACGATTGTCCAACGCGCACGGCAAGCGAAAACCATGTTCCACCAGTGTGATTTTGCGGCTTCGATCACCGGCATACATCGCGCGAATCTGCGGAACCGTGACATGCGATTCATCAATTAGTAGCAAGTAATCCTTGGGGAAAAAACTGAATAGCGTGTCTGGAGTAGATCCGGGTTGACGACCGGAAAGCGGTCGGCTGTAGTTTTCCACTCCGGGGCAGTAGCCCACTTCTTGCAGCATTTCAATGTCAAAACGAGTGCGTGCGTTCAGACGCTGTGCTTCCAGTAGTTTTCCTTGTCCGCGAAACTTTTCCAGCTGTTCATCCAATTCGCTTTTGATTTCTTCCACCGCCGATTCAATGCGCTCTTCCGGCATGACAAAGTGTTTGGCAGGATAAATGTACAAGCTAGATTCGTGCCGAACCGCTTCGCCAGAAGTTGGGTTGATCAGCGATATTTGGTCAACTTCGTCTCCCCAAAGTTCTATCCGATAGGCGAATTCTTCGTATGACGGCCAAATTTCGATGCAGTCACCTCGCACTCGAAATTTGCCTCGTTCAAATCCCACGTCATTACGATCATATTGAATGTCCACCAGTTGTCGCAGGATTTCATCTCGTTCAACTGTTTCTCCTTTGGCAATGCCCACGGTCATCTTTTGGTAGTCTTCCGGTGACCCCAAGCCGTAAATGCAAGACACACTCGCCACAATGATGACGTCTCGGCGACTAACTAGCGAACTGGTGGATGCCAAGCGAAGTCGATCAATTTCCGAATTGACGGACGCGTCTTTTTCAATGTAGATGTCTCGCTGGGGAATATATGCTTCCGGCTGATAATAGTCGTAGTAGCTGACAAAGTAGTTGACGGCGTTATGTGGAAAGAACTCTTTGAATTCAGAATACAGCTGAGCGGCCAGTGTTTTGTTATGAGAAATCACCAGCGTCGGTTTTTGAACCGCTTGGATAACATTGGCCATGGTGAACGTCTTGCCGGACCCGGTGACGCCTTTGAGTGCTTGAAATGGCTTGCCGTCATTGAGACCTTTGGACAAGGCGGCAATGGCATGAGGTTGATCGCCGGCTGGTTGAAAGGCCGATTCCAAGACAAACTTCACGGCGATATTCCTTGTTGCGAAGGCAACTCAACGTCAGTGCTTGTCGGTGCGAGCGGAGCCAAGTGCGGAATGATCTTTTCCAATTTACGTTGACCAATGCCTCGAATGTTCAGTAGATCCGAGTGATCGTGAAACTGGCCGTGCTGTTGTCGATATTCGACGATCCGCTTGGCGTAGACTTCGCTGATTCCTGGTAACAACGTTAATTCCGGCCAATTCGCCGAATTCAGATCGATAGCAATGGATAACGGTGCGGAAGGCGCCTGTTCGTCAATATCGATCAAACGCCCGTGTTGTTGCCAAGCGAGCCACGCATTCGCCAAGACCGCTGTCACCAAAACGAAACAGATGACCAGCAAGAAGCGAAGCTCGTTTCTGGCCAAGAAGCTGTCGGGAACGTCTGGCGGAGCAGTTTCGTCTGTGCTCATGCGCATGTAATGGGAAGTCTATTTTGTCGTAGCGCCATTGGCGCCACTGATCAATTGGATGAACTCCGCATTGGTTTTGAACCGACCCAATTGACGAGTCAACTGTTCCATGGCGTCCACGTGATGCATGGATGTCAACGTGCGGCGCAGCATGGTGACAGCATGCAGGGTATCTGCATCATGTAGCAATTCTTCACGGCGCGTCCCTGACTGAGAGATATCAATCGCCGGCCAAACTCGCCGATCGGACAGCTTCCGGTCCAGGACCAGTTCCATGTTGCCCGTTCCTTTGAACTCTTGGAAGATCAGCTCATCCATACGGCTGCCGGTGTCAATCAGGGCCGTACCTACAATGGTCAGTGAGCCGCCTTCTTCAAAGACGCGAGCAGTGGCGAACAACTTCTTGGGAATGTCCATCGCTTTGATGTCGACACCACCTGACATCGTTCGTCCCGTGTTGCCAACCCACTTGTTAAAGGCTCGAGCTAATCGAGTGATCGAATCCATCAACAAGAAGACGTCTTGGCCCATTTCGGCCAGACGACGACAACGTTCAATGACCAGTTGAGAAAGCCGTACGTGACTTTCAACGTCTTGGTCAAGGCTGCTGGCAATGACTTCTCCATTGACGTTGCGACGCATATCGGTCACTTCTTCCGGACGTTCGTCAATCAGCAGGACAATGAGTTTTACTTCTGGGTAATTCTTAGAAACGCCATGAGCAATGTGCTGCATGAGCATTGTTTTTCCCGTTCGCGGTGGAGCCACAATCAACGCGCGTTGCCCCTTGCCCAACGGCGTCAACAGATCCATCACTCGCGTGCTAAGCGGTTCGGGACCGGTTTCCAATCGCAGCCAGCTTTCCGGGTTAATCGGAGTCAGTTCATCAAACGCCTTGACGTTGGCGTAGTCCTCCGGCGGCATGCCGTCAATGTCGGTGATTTCGCGGAGACGAGGCCCTTGTTGTTTTCTTGCTGGCTGTACCATTCCGGTGATGACCAAGCCTTCACGAAGGCCGTACTTTTCGATCATGGTTCCCGGCACAAACGGATCCGATCTCACTCGGTCATAGTTATTCTTAGCACTTCGCAGGAATCCATAGCCGTTGGGGTGGAGTTCCAGCATTCCGGTGCCAGATTGAAGCTCACCCGGTTCCGCATTGTCCATTGTCTCGTCAACCGGAGCTGGTCGGACGGAAGTGTCGCTATTAGGACGTCTCCGTCTGCGTCCTCCACGAGATGAACCGCTGTTGTTATTGTTGCCTGATCGTGACGATCGTCTACGTTTCTTCCCCATAATCCTCACCCGGAAGATAGCTGAAATTGCCGTGGGCACGTCGCCGGCACGGCGCAAAACCTAACTCCAAAAATGAATCAAGCTGTTCGGTCTGATTTGCAGATCCATCCGCTACGGGAATGACTGCAGTGATGCTTCCAAAATCGTTGATCCAGATGGCGAATTACCTTCGCCTCACAATCTAGTGGCCGCTTATGAAACGCCTTTAGAAATAACGAACAAGTCGATCTTCTTCAGCAAAGGCCTTTCCATCCGGCCGAGTCAGCTAGCTTGTGACTAATCAAATTTTCCGTACAAAGCAAAAAACAGGCGTGAATGCATGCTTGCCGCCGAGCGAAATTTCAAACAACGACACCAGCAGAAAGCCCTTAGTCTTTAGTATGTCGCCTGCATTCAGATTCGCGAAGGTACCACTTTGTGGACCCAGAGAGCGGGCAGAGCCCCAACGCAAATGGCAGGTCTTTGACAACTAACGGCATATTACTCATTCCCAATGCTCTGTCAAGCTATCATTCGCTGTTTCTGAATTTCCCTGGCCCCAAAACTGACATTCAACGTCGCCAATAGCGGATTTGCCGAAGGTATCGAACCACCGCAACTTCGCAAAATGAAACGGAATTTTTCGGTAGGATTCTAACGATTGTGCCGATAATAAGAAAACGAATGGAGATTGATCCAGCCAAATGAAGGGTATGTCTAATGCAATTTTCTTCCGCTCGACTAATTCTTTTTCTGCTTTTTGCCGTGACGTCCACGGCCAGGGCAGCAGATGACATCAAGTGGCTTTATGATTTCCAGCAAGCACAAGAAATCGCAGCGCAAGAAGACCGCCCCTTGTTGGTTCATTTCTATTCGCAAGACTGCATTCCATGTCGCAATGTGGACTACCGAGTCTTCGCCCAATCTAACGTTAGCCGTATGATCAATGACTTCTTTGTGGCTGTCAAAGTTGATGCGAAGGCTGAGCCGCAGATTGCCAAGAAGTTCAAGGTAGAACAATGGCCCACGGACGTACTGCTTTCACCTGAAGGCCGTGAATATCATCGCATGCAAACGCCACCCAGCCCCAGCCAGTACGTGGCACAATTGACCGCTGTGGTCTACAAAGCTGGGTTTCAGCCGCGAACAGAAGCTAGTATCTCCGATCAATTGGCTGATCGAGCTGGCGTGGCTCGCACCAGCGACGACGCGTCCACCTATGTCACCAACCAATATGCCAATGCTGCGTCGAATGCGACCGCTCTCGGTAACTCGACCGATCAACGATCTCGCGAAGTGATCAATCCCTATTTGAGCCAAGGCGATCCAAGCGAACAGACCGCCGCTCAAGATCCACCGCGAACCGCGCCTCAGCAGCGTTACGCCATAGATTCCCAAAACGTGAATTCGAACGTACAGGAATCAATCGGACCAATCGGAGGTCGTTCGGCCGGAAACGCCGAAGAAGAAGTTGGCGCTCGCACTGATCAACAAAGACCTCCGCTTGGTCTGGAAGGTCATTGCCCGGTCACCTTGGTTCGCGACGAACAATGGCGAAAAGGAGATGCCAAGTTCGGCGCTGTTCATCGAGGCAAACTGTATCTGTTTGTTGGCGAAGCGCAACGAGAAGATTTCATGCGAAATCCCGATCGTTACAGCCCCATGCTGGCAGGTCTTGATCCAGTCGAACTGATTGAAACCGGCAACGTGGTGGAAGGGCGTTGTGCATTCGGCGTCACGTTCAAAGGGAACTTCTACCTGTTCACCAGCGAACAGAACCTGGAACGCTTCTGGGAATCACCAGATCAGTTTGTCATGCCGATTCGGCAAGCCATGCAGTCCACAGATCGTTCGCGGACGCTGCGTTAGTCGAGTTTCCGACGAACGGCAATTCTTGAGACGCTAATCAACCGTTTAGACTCGCGTACTAGATTTAATCGCGTACGCTTTCAAGAATCAGAACCACACTGCGGACATTGACACAGTTCACGAAGTCTTTCCCACGTGTACAACCCCGTGTCATGTCCGTCGGACCAGACGATCTTAAGCGCGTAATTACCTACCAAATTCATGCTGGTCACATGAATGTCCGACGGAATGTCTTCGACAACCAAGAGCTGTTCGCCCGTTATTTCGTGCACGCATTTTGCGCATTCGCACTTTTCTCGCAAATACCGAAACGGATAAGGCCACGACGGATGGTCGGACCAAGAAATGCTCAAAATGCCTTGCGCCGTGTTTGCTTGAATGTCAGTTGGTACGTTTATCATTTCAGACTTCCCATGCTAAAGACCGTGTCACGGCGGCGTCCCATTTTTTGCATAATGCCTGGCGGTGTTGTTCTTCCCATTGCGGTGTAAACTCACGGTCCAGCGCCCAATTTTTCGTGACGTCGTCCGTGCTATCCCAATAGCCGACGGCCAAGCCAGCTAAATACGCGGCGCCCAAGGCGGTGGTCTCCGTCACTTGCGGGCGCCGAACCGGACAGTCCAGCACGTCCGCCTGAAACTGCAAGAAATCGTTGTTGACCGAAGCGCCGCCGTCTACCTGCAATGCCTCCAGCGTCACCTTCGCATCTTTCTGCATGGCCGAAAGAACGTCTCGCGTTTGAAAGGCCATCGACTCCAAGGCTGCTCGAGCCACATGGCCGGCCGTGGTACCTCGAGTAATCCCGAAGATGGAACCTCGCGCATCCGGATCCCAATGTGGTGCGCCCAGCCCAACAAACGCCGGCACAAAGTACACGCCGCCGTTGTCTTCCACGGTGGCGGCCAGCTGTTCAATGTCGGCGGATGATTTAATCAGTCCCAATCCGTCACGGAGCCACTGGACCACTGCACCGGCAATGAAGACGGAACCTTCCAAGCAATAATTCGTCACGCCGCTCCGTCGCCAGGCAATCGAAGTCAGTAATCGGTTCTCGGATTCGACCGCTTTTTCGCCCGTATTCATCAGCATAAAACAGCCCGTTCCATATGTGTTCTTGGCCATTCCCGGTTGGAAACACGCTTGTCCGAACAGCGCCGCTTGCTGGTCACCGGCACAGCCGGCAATAGGAATGGATTTGCCAAAATGATCTGGGCTACATTCACCAATCAGACCGCTCGAATCGACAACCGTGGGCAGCATTGCACGAGGAATCCTCAGCGCTTGCAGCAGTTCATCATCCCAATCTTGGCGATGAATATCGAACAACATCGTTCGACAGGCGTTGGTCACATCGGTGGCGTGAATTTTTCCACCGGTGAGTCGCCAGATCAGAAACGAATCGACCGTACCGAACAGAATATCACCTCGCTGGGCGGCCGCTTGCAGATCCGGATGTTTGTCCAGCAGATAACGAATCTTCGTTCCGGAAAAATAGGCGTCCAAGATCAGGCCCGTCTTGGCGCGAATGGGTGCGTCTAGTCCTTCGGCACGCAGCTTGTCGCATATGGGCGCCGTGATGCGACTTTGCCAAACAATGGCGTTGTCCACAGGCTTGCCCGTGTGACGATCCCACAGAATGGTCGTTTCTCGTTGATTGGTAATGCCGATGGCCGCAATAGCCTCGGACGGCGTACCGCTTTGTTGCAAAACGTCTTGGGCCACAGCCATTTGGCTTTGCCAGATTTCTTCGGCGTCATGTTCCACATGCCCAGGTGAAGGCAAGATCTGTCGAAACTCTTGCTGGCTAGTCGCCACCACATGCCCACTTCGATTAAACAAGATCGCTCGACTAGACGTGGTCCCTTGATCGAGTGCTAAGACCAGCTTATCCGTCATCTTTTCGCCTCCCATATCGAAAACTATCGCAAAGCCAACAACACGTCCGAATCGCGTATCGTACAACGGTTTGTCAATGGGCGAAAGTTGCGATCAAAAGATCAATATGGCCGCCGGTGGACCGACTTATTCGAACAATCGCTGGTTCCACGGCAACACCAGCTTTATTGCACGCAAGCGAGTTCGCACGATAAGTCGAACTCTGAAAAATGACGGTATACTTCACACTTGAATGTGGAGCCTGATGGGCCTTGGCAGGGTTAAAACAAAGGTCAGTGGCAACAAGGAACATCCATGTTTACCGCAGCGAATCGCATCTATGATCAGTCCAGACGCTGGTTAATCTGAATTCGAGCTAGAACGCACCAGTCCCGATGGTCGTTCGTTGGGACTGGTGTTGAGCCGTTCCGATGTCGGTCGTTAGCGACTTCGATGCTTTCCGGTTCGGGGCCTATCCGGACAGGCAGAACCAACGATTTTGCTGGCATCGTGGGCTAAGTTTTTCCTGGCCGAAAAAGCGATTCGTTGCGAACGAAGGAACGAAAGATTTTCCTGTCACGGCGGTCGAAGTTTTTGCGGCTAAGGTGGAGTGAGGATATCTATGAAAACGCATAACGACACCCACCAATTGCTGGAACGCATTGCCGAAGGGCAGTCGACGGCGATAAACTCGCTGTTGGAGCGGTTTCGCGCGCGGATACGCAACATTGTGGAAGTTCGGATTGATGATCGAGTCCGAGGCCGATTTGATCCATCGGATGTGGTTCAAGACGCGATGGTGGAAGCCGCCAAACGCTTGCCGGATTACGCTCGCGAACGTCCTATCCCGTTCTACCCGTGGTTAAGGCGAATTGCCATTGACCGTCTGCTTGACCTACACCGCCGCCACCTGGACGCAGCACGTCGGTCTGTGCGACGCGAAATTTCGACGGATTTAGAGCTGTCAGGTGCTTCTCGGCAATCGTTAGTGAACAGTTTAATGGCCCCAGACGGTGATTCGCCATCCGTAGTGCAACGACGTCGCGAGTTTGCACAGTGGCTGGTGGAGCGCTTGTCGCATGATGATCGAGAAGTGTTGGTGCTGCGTTATCTGGAGCAGGCCACCAATCATGAAGCAGCCGTGATTCTGGGGATTAGCGACAATGCTTGCGCCCAACGCCACGTGCGCGCATTACGGCGTGTTCGAAACTTTTTGAATGAGGGCGAAGTTTACAATGACTGATCCATCTTGTTCGTCTGCCGAATCCGAATGTGAATTGGCGCTGGTCCTTGATCAATTGAATGAACGCATCCAAGCGGGTGACTTTGCAGATCTGGATGCCGAAATCGCCAAATTCCCTGCCTTCGCGCAGGAATTGCGAACGTTACTACCTGCCATGCAGTTGATGTGTGATTGGGCAGTCAGCGTCGCTGCGTCCGGATCATCCGCTTCGACATCGACGGTGGTGCCCGATACATCGCTAACCTCCAGGGCGCTGGGTGACTTTCGCATTATTCGCGAAATTGGCCGAGGCGGTATGGGCGTGGTTTACGAAGCACAACAACTGTCGTTAGGACGACGCGTCGCGCTCAAGATTCTGCCAATGGCTGCCTTCTTCGACGAACGCCAGCTACGGCGTTTCAAAAACGAAGCTCAAGCCGCTGCTTCGCTACAGCACGCAAATATCGTTCGAGTTCACGGAGTCGGATGCGAACGGTCCGTGCATTACTACGCCATGGACTTGATCGATGGTGCGGACCTGTCTACGGTGATTCACGATATTCATCATGCGAAGCAAGCCTTCGTCAGCCACGATGCCGAAACGGCACCGGCCGCTCGTTTTTCTACCGAACGCAGCGGTGCACGCCACGATTTCTATCGTTCGGTTGCGAGACTAGGAATTCAAACGTCCGAAGCACTTCAGTACGCCCACGACGAAGGCATCATTCATCGCGATATCAAGCCCGCGAACTTGTTACTGGACCGACGCCACCAAATCCACATTGCCGACTTTGGACTCGCGCGCGCCACCGCCAACGATAACCTGACCTTGACCGGTGATTTGGTCGGCACGCTTCGTTATATGAGTCCCGAACAGATCGAACGCGATCGCCCGGTTGACGCACGAACCGACGTTTATTCGTTGGGCCTGACGCTGTACGAATTAGTCACGGGAAAACCTGCTTTCGAAGCCAAATCCAAGACCACTTTGCTGCGCGACATTGCCACGAAATCGCCCACGGCGTTGCGAAAACTCGATCCGCACGTACCGCAAGACATGGTAACCATCATTGATAAAGCCATGGCCAAAGATGCTGATGATCGGTACGCAAATGCACGAGCACTGGCCAACGACCTGCAGGCGTTTTTGGAATCCCGAGCGATTCGCGCGCGACGTTCGACGCAACTGGATCGCATCCGCCGCTTCAGTCGTCGCAATCCGGCTATGTCGTTGGTACTGGCAACCGCCTTCGCGCTGTTCGCCCTGCTGGCCGTTGCTTCCACAACCGTGGCGGTCAACCTGTCGCATGAAGCAAAGCGGCAAAAACTAGGACTTTATGCCCGCGATATGATCGCCGCCGGGGAACTAGCCCAAGATCGCAAGATCGTGGAACTACAAGAAAAATTGCTGACGTGGGCTCCTGATCCGGGAGCGGAGGATCTTCGCGGGCCCGAATGGTTTCACCTTTGGACCTATTGCAGTAACGACGCGCTAATTCACGCCTATGACCATGAACTGCCCGTGAATTGCGTGGAATTTGTGGACAACAATCACATCGTGACAGGTATGTTTTCGAACCGAGCGAAATTGTTGTCGTGTCGCCCAGGCGACGCAAACAGCGAACCGGTTCCGTTCGAAATGTCCTCTGGGGAACTGTATGGGTTCACTCACGACGCTGACGCAGACCAACTCTACATGGGAGACAACGGCGGCAACGTTTGCGTTTGGGAAATGAATCTGCCGAATGCGCCGTCCATCACTGGCAGTTGGAAAGTGCTTGCCGATGGCGGCAACACTCAGGACGTGCGACACACGGCGCTGAATTCGGATCGATCATTTATCGCTGCCAGCGGAGGCTGTTGGGATCAGGGATTTGTGCGAGTGTGGAAGCGTGACCAGCAAGATCCCTGTCTGGAACTCACTCCGGCAACGCACGCCTGTGTCGCTTTTGCAGGACAGGAATTGCTGGTGTCAAATCTACGATCCGGCGAACTCGAACGGTTCGACACCTCCACTTGGACGGCAAAACCGAATATTCCGCTGGGCTCGTTTGGCACCGGAGTCATCAAGACGGACGAAAAAGGCGAATTACTGGTTGTCACCACCTACGATCGGCAGGCCGATGTGGACGCGTGGCAAATCGAATTGTGGCACACGGCCAATTGGACTCGGTTCTGGCGCTTCGGACTATCTGCCGCACCGCACGGAGTCTACTTGTCAGCCGATGGCAAGACACTGGCCTGGGGTGACGAAGACGGAACGGCATGGATTGCCAACGTTGACGCCACGCACGATTCGGTCCAGGTCTTAATGCACCAGAAGTTGCATCCCTTGCGGATTCGAGGAATCTCGGTTTCACCCGACGGCACGAAATTGGCCACTGCCAGTGACGATAGCTTTGCCAATGTCTGGGATCTACGCCGCTTGCTGCAGGACACGAGTTCGCGAATGGAATTCCCAGACCGCGAATATGTCGCCTGGGACGCTTGTTTTTTGGGAGATTCTACACAGTTAGTGGCCTTGATGCTGCGAAACCGCGGCGTCTTTGTTTGGGACACAGGCACGGGCCAAGTTGAGGAAAAAATCTCGTCGACTTCCGTTGCGGAAAACTTTTCGTCATTGGCTCATGCGCCCCATTCGCCGATCGTCGTGGCGGCGTTTGGATGTTGGCCTGAACCGGAAGATAAAGCTGCCGAAAATCGCTTGGTCGTTTGGAACACTGCGACCGATGATACTCGAGAAATTATCGTCCCTGCCTTCGCACGATCGGTGACGTCGACAGCCATTTCGCCCGATGGTCGCTGGTTCGCCGCCTGCACACACTATCGAGGATTACTGCTGCTGGATCTGAAAACCGACGAACGTCGCTTTTTGGATATTCCAGTCAAGTGCGTCTGCTTTTCGGCCGACGGCACCACCATGGCAGTAGGTGGCGATGAAGGCGTCACACGGATTTTCCATTGCCCTGATTTTCAACCGATTGACGAAATTCGTCTGGACGAACGATTGGTCGATTCTATCGATATCAGTCGCGATGGCCGGTATGTCGTGGGCGTAGGTTTTGATCGTCAGCTGGTGGTGTACGATCGAGAAAGTCAAGTGCGAACGTTTGCGAAACGCTTATCTGGCTTTCCGACCCGCGTCCGTTTTTCGCCAGACGGCCAACGAATTCTGACGGCTGGCCTGGACGGAATGGTCCGATTGTGGCTCACGGAAACTGGCGACGAAGTCATGCATTGGAAGATTGCGTCCAAAGCTTGGCCTAGCGGTGATTTTTCGACAACCGGAGAAGCGATTGCGATCAGTGGTGTCAATTCGGCAACCGTATTCAAAGCACCTCGCGTCGATGAAATCAGACAAATGAGCAAAACCCAGCTGCGCACCGACGCTTGCCAAGCGGTGTCCAGAGTTGAATGGTAATTCGCACGCTTGCGAAACGTAGCGGTATATCCGCCGTGGTGTCCAGATCTTTCCGGGCGTCCATTGCCATGAGGTAACGGTGTAACGCAATTGTCGTTTTCGTTCGCATCGGCCAGGTAGCCGTTAGAAGGTCAAACTTCGAACTGGACTTTGCAGGCGTGTTCGTATCGGTCGACGAAATTCTCTTTTTGTTGTTCGGTCCTGTCACCAGCGATTCGCGTAGTGCGGCTTCTAAATCATGGGACAACGAATTTCTTGGCTTTGAATATGTATAGCAGCAGTGTCGTTTCAGCAGGCGGCGGCGCCGGCCCATTCGTTGTGTTTGGAATTGCAGATGTTTTTGAAAGAGAGTTCACGATGAGCGTCACAAGATGTCTCTATGTTGCCATGTCATTAGTTGTTGTTCTTTTCGCCCAAACGGCCTATTCGCAAAGTTTTTTTGACGACTTTGAAGACAATAATCTGTTCGATGGGGCGCCGATCACGTGGCAGAGCGATCGGAATATGGGCACGATCACCGCAGAGAACGGTGACATGATTCTGACGCCGGTTTCGACCGCTTGTTGCGTATCTGCCGTCCAAGACGCTTCGAACCTGTTTCCTCACTCCGACATTGCAATTGATGCAACGTTCCAGTTTCCAACCAGTACGGCACCGTTTGTCGCTGTTGGGTTTCGAGATCTATTGGACGGAGGAACGGGCGCTTTGTACTGGGCTGGCGGATTTGCCACGGGCGAGCTGGCGGTTGGCTATTCCATTGGTGGAAGTATCAACACCATAAAACGAGGTGTCTATTTGCCAACAGGCGATGTGCAAGACAACGCGGACGTTTCCTATCACGTCGAAGTGATTGGAAGCGAAATTACTTTTTCAGCCTGGGAGACGTTGGCTGGCCCAGAGCAAGCGGCGACCATTCAATGGACCGATCCATCGAATCGAGCTCCTTTGGGCGAATTGGTCTATCCGTTCATCAACCCGAACGGTAGTCGCGAACCGGTCCACGTACGTTCGTTTGGCGTCACGACAATTCCCGAGCCCTCCGGCACGGTGCTCGTTGGCTTGGCAATCCTGTGTTTCGCTGCCGCGCGACGACGCATTTGATTTAGCTGGGAACCATTGCCGATACCACTGATGACGGAGTTGTGAATGTTGGGTCGTTCAATTTTTCGAGCGAACCGAAGGCAGTTTCTTGGGTCGCGAATAATGTATCGATTTTCAATCGCTCTTGATTGACCGGTTGAGGGACTTGGTGACCCGTGGGGCGCACCTGTCTCCATTAGTCCAGCAGGCCGTTGTGCGGCCAGTACCTCGGTTCGTAGTCCCGGCTTTAGTCGGCTTTAGCCGGGACTACGAACCGAAGCAAACGGACGGCAAATTCGTCGATGTCCCTGTTCTTCGACGTTGGCTTACCAATACTCCTTGAAATCTCCTATTGACCTTTTCAAGCACCAGGAACAACTCGCAAACCGTGACGTGCACCCGGAAAGTTCGGTTTGATGACATTGCTATTGCGGTTTTCGTCGTGTCCTTGTAATTAAGCTTGCTGAATTCGGCCGTGAAGGTTCGAACTCAGGATGGGTGGTAGGCCGGCGACGCATTAGTAAACGAATTGGCACAGAAGGAAGGTGCAGTCTATGAGTTTTCGACACGTATCTGTTGGTGGTTTGATGTTGGTCAGTCTAACGCTCGGTTGTGCGTTGGCTCAAGTGGAAACGACCAAGGGAAGTGGCGCCGAATCTCAGGAAGTCAAAGATGTCCGAGTCAAAATGGAGACGACTCGGGGGGACATTGAAATGATTTTGTTCGCTACCAAAACACCGATGACCGTTGCCAATTTTTGTAACTTGGCCAAGCGAGGCTACTACGATGATATTATTTTTCACCGAGTCATTCCCAAATTCATGGCTCAGGTGGGTGACCCGCAAACCAAGAAACCCGGCACGGAAGCTCGTTGGGGATCGGGCGGACCTGGGTATAAGTTTGGTGATGAGTTCCGCCCGGAGTTAAAGCATGATAAACCGGGCGTGCTGTCGATGGCCAACGCTGGCCCGGGAACAAATGGCAGCCAGATCTTTATCACGCACGTTCCCACACCGCATTTAGATGGGCGGCATACCGTATTTGGACACGTGACCAAAGGGCAAGAAACGGTCAACCAACTTCAAGTGGGTGACAAGATTGTCAAGCTAACGGTCATTGATAACTGTGACGCGTTATTCGAATCGCAGAAGAAAAATCTGCAAAAGTGGAACAAGGTATTGGACCAGCAGCAATAGCGATGGCGTGCGAACTTATCGGTGCGAACTTATCGGTGCGAACCGGTTGCTATGTCGTTCTAGTTTCGATCCCAGATTCTCAGGCGTTTCACGCAAAGATACGTGAAATGCATTTGCTACGAATCCAATTCAAGCGAACGAATGAGCTGGCGAATTCTGGACCTTGCATATTCAGAATCGGGATAGATTTTCAGCGCCAAGCGAAAGGCTTCCAGGGCGCTGGATTGATCGTCCATTTCCAAGTAGCAATGGGCTAATCCGGTGGCGGCGGGAAAGTGGTAGGGGTTCAATTCTAAGGTGGCTTGGCAATCGGCAATGGCTTCGTAGTAATCGTGCATGCCGTATGCGGCAATCGCACGTTGGTTCCAGGCTTCGGCGTATCCGGGATCGGCGTTGATGACTTGTGTTGCCAAGTCGGCTGCGAGTTCAAATTGGCCGCAAGAATTCAACCGAGCAACTCGTTGCAACTTCAGTGTTTGGTTTGATTCGCCGGCGCGAAACCAAACGGCCCGAATCCCATCTTCTGCCAAAAGCCGTACAATCCGATCGGAATCTTGAAGTGCATGTCCGATGGAGTGCATTGATTCTCGCCCCCCTAGATAGGAAATCGCCAAAATGGCTGCTCGCCGAGAAAGACGGTCGCCGCCGGTCGCCAGGCGATGCAAAGTAGCGCTGGTGTAAATCTGCGAAACAGCTCGCACAAAACCTGCGGAATCTTCGCGGTTCAAAAAACGGCGGTACAATTGATGGATGGTTGGTCTTTTCCGTTTGGGTTCGCCCACTTTTAACCTCAATGGAGTCAGCCAATAGGGATCTTTACACCCTTTGCGGTCGAACTTGAATGCTTGTTCATAAACAGGTTATGACATTAGCCAGCTGGTTCGGAGCGAAAGGTATCGTTTTCAGTTCAAACAACTCAGTTTAATTGCATGCGGAATTCCGAACAACGACCGGACGCCAGCGAGTCTCACAATTCGTTGGCAAGCTACAGAAGGTTTAGCGACAATGCTGACTTTGACACGACCAAATGATAATGCTTCGGAACGAACCAAAGTCTCGCAGGTAATCTGTCAAATAGTGGTGGCGATTTGCGGTGCGTGTTACGCAGGGGATGTGGCGGCACAGCCGAGTCAGATTGTTAGTGTGACGTGGGCCAATACACCGGTCCGAACAGGATTGCAGCGTCTGACTGATGTTCATTCAGTTCCGATTTTCTTGGATCGCCGAATTGATCCTGAAACGCCCGTGACATTGCAAATGGTTAATCAAACGTTGCAACACGTGTTAACCAAAGTGGCTTCTCAGGCCGATCTGGAGGTCGCTCTGTTGGGGCGATCCACCTACCTGCGCCCCCAGGATCAAGTGCCGGCATTGGCCACTGTCTACCAACTACGTTTGCGTCAGATCAAAACATTTTCTGCAGAAGATATTAGTCGCTGGTTGGACCGGAAGCCGATGGCTTGGGACCGTCTGAGTCGACCTCGAGACCTGATCGCTCGCTGGTCTCAAGACGCAGGCCTGCAAGCCGACGGACTGGATCAAGTTCCGCATGATGTTTGGGATGCATATCACGCGGGAGAACTGACGTTTTGCGAACGGTTGACTGTGGTGTTGGCTGGTTTTGATCTTTCGTTCAAACCGCGGCCCAGAGGATTTCGAATCGTGCCGATGGAGAAAAACGCGGTGATTGAACAAAGCTATGCGGCTTCGATTCGCCAGCATCCCAAGTGGTCGGAAGTGAAACAGCAATTGGCCAAGGCTGATGTGAAAGTTGGTAGTCGAGAATTACTGGTGACGGCGGACTGGGAAACGCACTTGCAGGTGCGCGCGGTATTCGAGGCCAGAGATGCTCCGGATGCTCCGGATGTCGACGAAGTGGATATCAGTCGTAAACGATTTACGTTGACGGTGAAAGACCAGCCGTTCGAACCGGTGCTGCAAGCGTTGGCGAAACAACTGGGCGTGGATCTGATTGTCGATCCAGCGGTTTCACCGGAGATTCGTCAGCGGCGAATTACACTATCTGTCCAAAACGCAACGCTGCAGGAATTGTTGGACGCGGCCACATCAGACGTGCCAGTCTCGTTTCGCTGGCACGGAAAACGTCTGATCATCGAATCGATGTGAAGCAAGTTGGCTTGGCAAACGCCACGAATACTAAGCCAAGGTTTTTTCCAACGCGGCTTTGATCTGACTTTCAATCTTGCCTTTGAACATCATGGCGGCAAACGGCAGATTACCCGACATGCAGATTTTGTCTTCTTGCACATCCAGCTTGCCGTCTATTTTGATGCCAAATGTGGTCAACACGTAGTTTAATGTGTGGCCTTCCCAATTTCCGGAGATTTCGGAAATCTGGTCTTTATATTTTTCTTGGACCTTTTCCAAAAATGATTCCAGCCGCTGTTTGGCGCCATCTTGGCCCAGTCCATGAGGAACTTCCGTTGAAAATCCTGGCATATTGTTTCTCCATATGATTCGAAGTGACGCCGTTCAAAGACGGTTTCAACTAAGGAAACCGTAGCTTATGAAATCTAGAACGGCGGCACCACGCCTATCGGTTCGAAACAGCTAGGGCGAATGTGAAAATGGCCTAGGCTGCTGGAGGTTGTTCGTCATAGATATGCCGATCATCCGGATGCCAAAGCGGTAGGCCGCGTCGAATTCGTTCGGCCAAGATTTTAAGTTTTTCATCGCTGCCGGGAACGGCGCGAGTGGCGTCAAAATCTTTGTTTTTTTGAAATTCGGGTTCGTAGTCCCATTCACCATCTTGGATCGCATCGAGGACGGACTTTGCCACAACTAAGCTCCTATCAAGCTGCAAACAAATCAGGTCGCCAAAACACGAGGTGTCTTCCGTGATGCACTGCGACAAGTTCGATTCCGTTCGCAAAACTCTTCCCCAATGTAGAGCTTACCGAAGGGTTGTCAACGTTTTTATTGATACTGATTTTGTTCTACGCAGAAGTTTTGCAAACTAGCTGGACTAACGCTTGAACACGTCTCCCACATATGTTACTTGAACGTGCTGATTCGCACGCTGCACCGCGAACCGCAATGATGTCTGCTTGACAATCCATTGCCATTGGTATCGAGCCTGCGTCCAGCGATCCGGCCACGGCCAATTGCATCTGACGCGAATGAATTCGATCCGCTAGAGACCGCAATTGGTTTGAGCAAAAATGATGAAAGAGATTTCCGGTTCGCTTGTCGAATGTGTCAATCAACACGGTCTGGCAGCGATCGTGATTCGCGGCAAATTCAATAATCGTGTTAGGCGACGGCGAAGCGGCCGCTTCATGATCGGCGTAGATGACGGCTACCGGTTCAGAACTGGCAGCGAGTTGATTCCAGACGCTGGTCAACCGAGATTGCCAGTCCGGAATGAGGCTACAGCCGGCGAGCCCGATCTTGGCAAAATGCAGTGTCCCGTCGGGAATGGTTGGCTTTTCTGCCAATTCGCCCAACGCAACACTCAGCGGCAACGAACGCTGCGCCAAGACGGCGGCGATGTCGCCGAGTTGCTCTGGCGGTACGGCGCCCAGCGCACCATGGTTAGGCTCTTTGGCGTCAATGATGTGGGCGCCCCCCTCAACGGCGGTGCGAGCTTCTTGGGCATTGCGAACGCTAACGAGTAATTGTGTCACGCGGAGGATTCCTGCGCTGCTTGGCGAAGTTCCTTTTTGATTTCCACAATCGTCTTGTTTAGCCGACCAGCAACTTCTGCCGTAATCGGTTCCGACCAAGTGCCGTTAACGGTAATGTAGCCATCGCACCAATGGCCCAATTGGTGGTCGATTTCCCGTTTGTGAAATTCGGTAGCAGATTCGGCAATGCGAACAATCAGCGTAGATGCTTCCGTTGGTTCGCCGTCTAGGCCAACAATTTGCCCAGGGCCTTGGCCCAAGAATACACATTCCACCATGTCCATTGGTACGGCGATTGGAGCACCTTTAGAGAGAGCAACCCAGAGGCTTCCGTCCGAGTAGCTTAGCCTGGCAATGTAGATTTTCCTGACTTGGCAAACCACTTGAATAAGAAAGAATGCAGACAATACTGCCAAAATCACGTTAATGGGACTTGCCTGAAGAAACACCGTCAGCAGAATCAACGTCGTCGCTAGCCCCATGATCCACGGAGATGCCAGCAGCCAGCCTGCTCGTTGATTTGTACGCAAAAGTGGTCTTCGCATGATTGAACCAATTCCGTAGGCTGCAGCGTTTTAGGATTAAATGGATTAGGATATCGTTCGCGCGGTATGGAACCGGGCAAGCACGGACGGAAACCCGAGAATCAGTGAAAAACACCGGAAGCTCGAGCACCAACGACTTATTTTTTGGCATGGATTGGGTTCTTGTGACCGTTTTCCGTCGTTTTTCATCACTATGGCTCCAACGAACCAAGATTTGATATGTCGCATAATCACGATTCCGAACCGAAATCAAATACGCCAGTGATCGCGGCCATTGTTGTTTTGGCCCTAGTTTACTTTGGCCTGCTTATTACCGGAAGAATACCAGGACCGTCTACCGAAGTGGCGTCGGCTGATTCGCACGGCGAACATGCAGATCACCACGAAGACGATCATGGCGACGCGGATACACATGAAGTTTCGCTCGATTCCACCGGCCACGCAGCGCACGGCAACGATGCCGCCCATGGTGGCGGGCATGACATTCCCCATCCGCTGGCGGTGACTCCGTTTGTCCTTCTGCTGGGCGCCATTGCAGTGTTTCCGCTACTGCGAGCAACTGAACACTGGTGGGAAAGCAATTTGCATCGCTTCTACGTGGCCGCAGGTTTGGCGGTGGTGACGTTACTGTATTATTTTGCGACCGAAGGGCAGAGCGGTGTGACACATACGTTAGACCATGCCATTTTGGGCGAATACGTACCGTTTATTGTGTTGCTGTTTAGTTTGTACACGATTTCCGGGGGTATTCGAATTCAGGGCGACTTGGCCGCTCATCCGTCTACCAACTGTGTATTTTTGCTTGTCGGCGGCGTGTTGGCCAGCTTTGTTGGCACAACGGGCGCGGCCATGCTGTTGATTCGCCCGCTGATTGAAACCAATAACGAACGCAAACATGTCCAGCACACGGTGGTGTTCTTTATCTTTGTGGTTTGCAACTGCGGTGGCTGTCTATTGCCGATCGGCGACCCGCCTTTGTTCTTGGGGTATTTGCAAGGCGTCAGTTTCTTGTGGACTATGTGGAATTTGTGGCTTCCTTGGATCCTGACCAATGCCGCTTTAATTGGTATCTATTATTGCTGGGATCGTTTTATTGCGTATCCTCGTGAAACCATCAAAGACATCCAGCGAGACGAAACGGAAACTCGTCCTCTGCAAATCACCGGATTGGTTCCCAACATATTTTTACTGTTGGGCGTCATTTTGTGCGTGGCCTTGTTGGACCCGAACAAGTCTTTCTTCGGACTGGGAAATCCTCCAAAGTATTTGCGAGAAGTCCTGCAATTACTGTTGGTGGCTGCGTCGCTGGCGTTTGGTTCCAACCTGGTTCGTCATGCGAATCGCTTCAATTACCACGCCATTATCGAAGTTGCCGCGCTGTTCATTGGGATCTTTATCTGCATGCAACCCGCGTTGGCCATTCTGAACGAAAAGGGGCCCGAACTCGGAATCAATTCGCCCAATAAAGCGTTTTGGGCAACCGGCTTCTTGTCGTCGTTCTTGGACAATGCTCCGACGTATTTGGTGTTCTATAAAACGGCCGAGGCCAGTTATGCTGGCGAGTCGTTTGCGTCGGCGGTTGCCAATGTCGGAGCCGAACAGAACATGCTAATCGGAATCAGCTTGGGGGCTGTGTTTATGGGGGCCATGACGTATATTGGCAACGGCCCGAACTTTATGGTACGAGCGATCTCGGAAGAGATGGGCGTGAAGATGCCCAGTTTCTTTGGTTACATGTTCTATAGTGCGGGTGTGTTACTGCCCGTGTTTGCGTTGGTTGCTTACCTATTTCTTTGGTCGACAGGTTAAAGCGTTGGTCCTGGTCGTTCGATGAAAAAAGAATTTCACCAAATCGACTGGGATCAAGATCTGACAGATGATTGTCGCCAGTTGGTAAAATTGGCGGTGCGAGAAGACTTGGGACGGGAATACGACTGGACCACCATGGCCTTAGTGCCGTCCGCGGCGCAGGGGCAAGCGCGGTTGGTTAGCCGACAGGCAGGTGTCGTTGCTGGAATGGCTGCCATCCCCATTGTCTTGGATGAAATGGAAGTTCGGCTGGAATTCAAACCAGCATTGTCGGACGGCGATGTGCTACAGTCAGGTTCGGCCTTGGGAACGCTTTCGGGTCACGCGCGAGACCTGCTGGTGACGGAACGTTTGATTCTGAACTTGGTTGGAAAACTTTCTGGCATCGCTACGCTGGGGCGGCAATACGTAGATGCGGTTCGAACCAGCCAGGCGAAGATCTACGACACTCGCAAAACTACGCCCGGGTATCGTCGCTTGGAGAAATATGCCGCTGGTTGCGGAGGTGTCACGAATCATCGAACAGGCCTGTTCGAAGCCATCATGATCAAAGACAACCATTTGGCGTTTGCTAGTCAGGCTGCTAAAAACCGTTCGTTCTCTGCCCGCGACGCCGTCGATCAGGCCAAGGCGTTTGTGGCCGAATCATTGCCCAAGGAACGTGCGGCGGCGATGATCATTGAAGTGGAGGTCGACACGTTGCCACAATTGCGGCAAGTCTTGCCGGCTTTGCCCGATATCGTGCTGCTGGACAATATGGCTCCGGACGTGCTGAGCCAAGCCGTAAAGATTCGGAACGAAGTGGCCCCGCAGGTTGAATTGGAAGCGTCGGGCGGAGTCAATCTATCTACCGTGCTTGCCATTGCTCAGTCGGGCGTGGAACGGATCAGTGTCGGAGCGATCACGCATTCGGCCGTGAATCTAGACATCGGGCTGGATTGGGCCGTCTAATTATGTTGGCCAATGCCAGTTAGCGGCACTCTGCTAAAATCAGGCCGGAATCTTCTGTGAAGTTTGGCCGACCGTGCATAGGGACTCGAACTGGACCAGCAATTTTGCGTACAATCTGACTTGGCAAGACATTTCCCGTTCTGAAACTCTGGTTCCGCCATGGCACATCCATCTCGCGAGATTTCCTTATCCGACTTTCAGCGTCTCATTAAAGAAATGTATTACGAAAAAGATGTGGCTCGCGGCATTGATGGCACGTTCATGTGGCTAATGGAAGAAGTGGGCGAATTGGCGGCCGCGTTGCGAGAAGATTCGCAGGAAAATCGTCGTGAAGAATTCGCAGATGTGTTGGCGTGGCTGGCTACCATCGCCAACGTAGCAGGCGTGGACCTTTCGGAAGCCATTGCTGAAAAATATGGTTCGGGATGTCCAGGGTGTGGCCAATTCGTTTGTTCCTGCCCAGATGAAGGCAAACCGTAGTTGATTGGCGTTGGTGTTGCAGTCCATGGTGTTTTTCAAATTACGGGCGTTACTTTCGTTGGTTGTGGTCGCTTGGATTGTGTGTGCCGTGCCGACGACGTGGGCCGATCAAACCGATCGCATTGGTGAAGTGCACATTGGTTTTGGCGGCACATACAAGGTCGGCCATTGGACTCCGCTGTGGCTACAAGTGGCAGCGGGCGAAGCGATTGACGGCACGTTACAGGTGACGGTGCCGGATGGTAGCGGCCATGACTGTACCTTCGTGTCGGACGTTCACATCCCGGCGAATGAACCGACGCGACTGGAAGCGTTGGTCAAATTCGGCCGAATCGATTGTCGGCCTCGCATCCAGCTCATCGCCAGTGACGGTCGTCAATGGTCGCGTACGTGTGTCGCTGCAGAAATTCCGTCGGCCTTGCCGTCCACCAGTCGCATGATCTTGTCGCTGGGAACGCAGATGGATCTGCAAAAGGCAGCTGACGCGATGCGGCGAACAGGTGATAGCCGACCAGTGACGGTTGTTTCTGTCTCGCGTGCCGAGCAATTGCCTGGGCATGTCCTGGCTTACGAAGCGGTTGACTTGGTGGTGCTGACGACTCGAAATAATTCGCTGGCGTATTCGGCTGGCCAGACGTGGCAAACCGCATTGATGGACTACGTTCGCACGGGAGGTCGATGCCTGTGGTCCTGCGGACAAAATCCGGAAACGGCCGCCGATTTCGGACTCGATTCGATTCAACTTGCCAAGTTTGAAGGGACTAGTCGTCAGCGAGAAGCGGTGGGCTTGGAAGGATTTGTCGGAGCCAAAAGCTCGCTGGTGCAGGCAGCCGGTCAGCCACTTACCGTCGCCAAATTGGCCGAAGTGAAGGGGCGCGTGATAGTGCGAGAAGGATTTGGGGCGAACCAGATTCCGATTGTCGTGCAAGGCGCGGCCGGTTTAGGGACGGTGGTATTCACGGCGTTTGATTTGGATGATGACTTGATTGCGAATTGGTCTGATCAAACGGAGTTGATTGCCAAGTTGTTGTCATTGGCGTTCGTCAGCGAGAATGGTTCGGTAGTAGACGTATCGGTTTCGCAAAGCCATTTGGCGCGAGTCGGCTATGCAGACATGGTCGGGCAATTGCGATCCGCGATGGATCAATTTACCGGAGTCATGTTGGTTCCGTTTTCGTTGATCGCATTGTTGATTGTTATCTTTCTGTTGCTGATTGGTCCGTTTGACTTTTGGTTGCATCGACGGTGGACCAAACGCCCGGAATGGACGTGGTTGACGTTTCCGGCAATGATCTTGCTGTGCAGCGCGGCGGCCGTTTGGTTTGCCGCGTATGCGAAGGGCAGGGGAGTGCGCGCGAATCAATTGCAAGTGCTGGACGTGGATCTAAGTCAGCGCATGGCACGCGGAACTATTTGGACCAGCTACTTCGGCGACAAAGGCCAGGCTCGCCAAGCCGAAGTGACGCCGCGGTGGTCCACGTTGGCGGCGGACAGGACCAGTGTGGCGACTTCGTGGCAAGGTCTTCCGGGAGATGGGTTCGGAGGAATGGCCAATTCGATTCGAGCGAATGCTTCTGGCGATTCTAATACGTACCGGATGCAAGCAAATCCGTTGCGAATTCAACCGGAATCGCTGTTTTCGCCCACGTGGTCCAGTCGCAGTTTGGTAACGCGGTGGTCGCAAGATCAATTG
>JAGQOZ010000268.1 GCA_020426955.1 Planctomycetales bacterium | reverse complement strand
GATCACAGACATTATTTCCAACCGATAACCCGTTAGACCGAAAGCGATTCCGGAACATGAAATTCGCCATTTGCAACGAGACATTTCAAGACTGGCCGTTTGACAAGGCCTTCGCCTACGCCCGAAACGCTGGATACACCGGCATTGAAATCGCTCCATTCACCATGCACAACGATGCCACTCAGATTACCGCTCAGCAACGGCAAACGGTGAAACAACAAGCGGCCGACGCTGGCCTGGAAGTGGTTGGTCTGCACTGGTTGTTGGCCAAAACGGAAGGCTTTTATTTGACGTCACCCGACGCGGCGATTCGCCAAAAAACGTCCGACTACTTCAAAGCACTGACACAACTTTGTCATGACTTGGGCGGTACCGTAATGGTCCTGGGTTCGCCCCAACAACGGAACTTGCTGCCGGGGGTTTCACACGCTCAAGCGATGGATTTTGCTGCCGAAGTCATCCAGACTTTCACTGCCGATCTGGAACAAGCCGGCATCACGCTGGCCCTGGAACCGCTGGGCCCAGCCGAAGGAGACTTTTTGCTCACAGCCGAAGCGGGCATGGAACTGGCCAAAAAAATTGATTCGCCTCGCGTTCGTCTCCACCTGGACGTCAAAGCCATGTCCAGCGAATCGAAACCAATTCCCGATATCATCAAAGATAGTGCCGCATTCGTAGAGCACTTTCACGCCAATGACGCCAACAAATTGGGGCCTGGTATGGGCGAAATTGACTTTGCGCCCATCTTTGCCGCTCTGCAAGAAATTGGCTACGACAAATGGGTGTCGGTCGAAGTCTTTGATTACACACCGGGCCTTGAAAAACTGGTCGAAGGTAGCTTCCAATACATGCAGCAGTTTTTGAACTAGTTCTTACGGATCAAACCAAACGCGTTTCGAATTTTTCCACCCATGGCGGCGAGGTGTTTTGTGGCGCAACAAATGAAGGCGGTTCAAGTGGTGGCTCGAGGACGAGCGGAATTTGTGAATGTGCCTGTTCCCGAGGTGCGTCCCGGTCACGTGTTGGTCAAATGCCATCGCTTGTCACTGTGCGGAAGCGATGTCCAGATGTTGCACTTCGCACCTGAATCATCCTATCCGTTTCCGCCCGGTACGACCGGCCATGAAATGGTGGGCTATGTGGTTGCCGTACCCAATCAAGAACAGGAATTCAAGGTTGGTGATCGAGTGCTGGCGCTGGCACCGGGACATCTTGCCATGTCGGAATTCTTTCTGGCAGAACGGCAACACGTCATTGCGCTGCCAGACGGCCTGCCGATGGAACAGCTATTGCAAGCTCAACAATACGGCACGGTGATTTACGCCTGTCAGCGACTGCCTAGCGTCATTGGCAAGAACGTTGTCGTGATTGGGCAGGGTTCGGCGGGCTTGTGGTTCAACTTTCAACTGCGCCGCATGGGTGCGAGTCAAGTTCTGGCGTTGGACTTGGAAGATTTTCGTTTGGCCCATGCTGAATATTTTGGTGCCACGGCCATCTGCAACAACAGCCAACAGGAGCCCATCGCGTTTGTGGCGGAACAGACCAACGGCCAAATGGCTGATTTGGTAGTAGAAGCGGCGGGCGAAGTGGATTCGATTAATCTGGCTGTCGATTTGGTGCGAAAATTCGGCGATATCTTGTACTTCGGATATCCTCGAGCTCAACGGTTCGAATTTAACTACGACGGGCTATTTCACAAATGCTGTCGAGCGACCACAATCGTCGGCGCTGCTGTCGAACCGAATCAAACTTCTACCAAATTAGCCCTGGACGTGATTGCTCGAGGTGAAATCGACGTCAGCCGTATTATCACGCATCGCTTACCATTTGCGGACGTCAATCAAGCCTATGAATTGCATAAGAACCGCGCCGACGGTGCCGTCAAGATTGTGATCGAAATGCCCGAATAGTCTGATCGTCTTGCTACAGGAAAATCGCCATGTCGGACGCACAGCGCATTCCGGCAACTCGCCTTCGAACCTTCACCGAACGCGTCTTCGCGGCCGCCGGTTATAGTGAAGTAGCGGCTGAACGAGCGGCCGACGTGTTGTTATGGGCCAGTTTGCGAGGTGTTGATACGCATGGTGTGCGAAATCTAAAACCGTATTACTGGGATCGCATCGTCGGTGGTCAAATCAATGTCGAAGCTCAGCTAATCACCGAACAAGATTCACTCACGGCCGCTCGCTGCAACGGTCAAGGTGGCATGGGCATCGCGTTGGCACATGACGCCATGAACTTGGCCATCTGTAAAGCAGCGGACACAGGTGTTGGCATCGTCAACGTGCGAAACCTGCACCACCTAGGACCGGCGGGTTATTTTGCCAACTTGGCGGTGCGGCACGGCATGCTGGGCATTTGCATGACAGGGCATTTTTTTGGTAAAGGCCATCCGATCGGAGTGGCTCCGATCAACGGCGCGATGGCCATGTTCTCTACCAACCCGCTCAGCTTTGCCGTGCCCTGCGGGAAACGCCCGACGTTCTTGCTAGATATGTCGACGTCAGTCTGTCCGGTGAATCGAGCGGAAATGTATGGGCAGGCCCAAATCCCGATTCCCGACGGCTGGGCCAAAGACGCTCAAGGACGGATGACCAACGATGGTTCGCAGGGGCGGATTTTTTATCCGCTAGGTGGCGAAGCCGTCACCGGTGGATACAAGGGAGTTGGCTTGTCCATGTTGGTCAGTATTTTGTCGGGCGTTTTGTCACAGGGTTGGGATTTGGACACAGCGAATTCCGATTCGGCCGAAACGTCTTACCACCAAGCAACCATGGGACATTTCTTTGCGGCCATCAAGATTGATTCGTTCATGCCGTTCGATCGGTTCAAACAAGCCATGGACGCGTTCGTCGATTCGATCCAAACATCGCTTCGCATTGATCCAGATCAACCCATTCACTACCCCGGTTTCCCAGAACATTCGGTTAGGCAAGAGCGAATCGACCTGGGCATCCCGGCCGACCAGCGACTGCTGGATGAATTCGGAAGATTGGCGAAGGAAGCCAACATTTCTTGCCCACTTTGAGGCGCCAGCGTTTTGCCTAATAGTGATTGATGTCGAGCTATTCGTAATTTCTCCGTCTTTAAGCGAGATCTGTTTCGTTTTGGCATCCCGGAGCTTAATTTCCGACGCCTGCCTAGCGTGCAATTTCAACAAACCTGCGGTAATCACGTTTACGACGAATGTGGTTATCCGATTTATTGCCTCTTGGTTCCAGTTCTCGCGTTCGAGGCCACGCCTCTTTTGAGACTGAGCTATCCTTTATCAGAAGTTTCCATTCAGACACCAGTAACTACCTAAGAACCAAGTCCAATAAGCGATGTGGCGTAAGTGCTTGTATCGGTAGTTTTCAAAACAGAGTGGTGCCATGACTGATCGAACAACCGTCGATGAAAAAGAAGTGTCGGATTCCGGGACGCCTGCCAGCGGAGAGAACAGAAATCTCTACCTCCCAGTTGACGAACAACGACAAGCAACTCGGTTCCCATACGCTGAAGGAACCAAAGTTGCCGCTGTTTGGCGCGAGCCTGGCGACGAGTTGTTGGTTGACGTCCATGACGAGTCTCTGGGCGGGCTCGGTATCATCGTCGATTCGACATTGGGCCTAGAGGTCGGCAGTTGCCTGAACGTGATCTTCGCGGGTGAATACATGGATGGAGAAGTACGGCACATAGAACAGATCGGCGACCGCTACCTTGTCGGTCTTCGTTGCCAGAAAGTGATTGACAAAAAACTCTAGTTGGACCGTGCTCAAGCGTCGCGCAGCCATTCCTGCGAAGGAACGCAAGTGCGCAATTTCAAAAGTCTAAAATGGACGCCAATTCACCGAAATATGCTCCGCTTTATTCCTCCAGAACTTCGTCAATAATGCGATTCAAGTGTTCGCCCGTGATTCCTAGAACCGCAGAACAAACAGCAATCAGCTTTTTTTCTCCGTCGCTTGTGTGTCCATCGGCGGCCATCATGCGAATCATGTCTTTCAAGAATTCGTCACGGTCGTTTTGATCGGTAGGAATCGTGATCGAAGCGCGTCCTTCGATGGCTTGATGCAGCATCTCTTCGAACTCTTCGTCCGTAATCCCCCATTCGGTCGCTCGATCCGACAACAAACGCAGTTCCGCTTCGTTCATGCGGCCATCTGCGGCGGCCATGATCAAAATGTTTTTGAATTTTTCTCGTTCACTCATTTCCGGTTTCTCATCACCATCCCGCTACCCCATTGTCCTGAGCCGCCAACGCCACAAGCGTCAGACATCAAGCTCAACCGAGGCGCATAACTGTCATTATTGTAATTACCGCACGAGCCTTTGGTTGGAAGAAAACCGGCTGTTTCGAATTCGGAATGCCGCCACCATCATTCCCACAACGGATTTTGCTGTTGCGTGAAAACCGTGGGCAATAGTTACAAAAGTCGAGCGAATGTATCGATAGCAAGAACTCTTTGCTAGCGAGCATCGTATTGACCGTAATCGCAGTTTTTATGGTAGGCGAGAATCAGTAGAGTCGAATCGGACTCGAAAGGAATAATCAAAATGGCAGGTTCATGGAAAGTAACCAGACTGTGGGGCATTGACGTTTCCGTTCACTGGACCTTTTTGCTGTTGATTGGCTGGATTAGCTTGTCCGGCATTTTGACCGGCGCGGCAACGGTAACGGTTCTGTATCAAACGTCCATCGTCTTGGCAGTTTTCGGTTGCGTCTTGCTGCATGAATATGGTCACGCGTTTGCGGCCAGATATTTTGGGATTCCAACGCATGGTATCACGTTGCTGCCCATCGGAGGCGTGGCGCAGTTGGACCGGATTCCTCGGAATCCATGGCAAGAATTCGTGATAGCGATTGCGGGACCGGCGGTAAATGTGGTCATTGCGTTGGCCCTAATGCTGATCACGCAGAACTTCGCCCTATTTCAGTTTTTGGCCCCCAACGTGGCGTCACTTTCATTTAGTTGGCTAGATCATCTACTGATGGTGAATGTTGGTTTGGTCATGTTTAACCTATTGCCATCGTTTCCGATGGATGGGGGGCGAGTTTTACGAGCGTTACTGGCCACGTCAAATGACTACGAAGTGGCCACTCGCTGGGCAGCTCGTATTGGTAAATTCGTGGCAGCCATCTTGTTTGTAGTCGGTTTCGTTTCCAACCCGATGTTGATGCTGGTGGCGGCGTTCGTAGCATTCGCCGGCGAAGCGGAATATCAAAACGTAGTGGAAGAAAACCGTCGGTACGCCAAGCCTATGTGGGCTACGGTATTGGATAGCGTCCGCACTTCGCCGGGCACCTTCCAAGCTCATTGGGGACACGAACCCAGCAATTCCCCCAACAGCCGAATTGTCCACGTAGAAATCACCACACCCGACGGCCAAACGACCGAGTATTGGACTCGATAAGTTAGTTCACCGCAGCCGCTGCTTATAGCCAGAGGAGCGCACGAGACGCATTTATTTGGCAGCCGCAATGCGATCGGATTCGAACGAATCGGACTCGTCCGCCGATGACGCTTGAGGCAAGCGAATGGTAAACGTCGTTCCCTTGCCTAGTTTGCTTTCGACTCGAATTCGCCCTCGATGCGCTTCAATGATATGGCGACACGCGGACAATCCCAGGCCCGTGCCGCCTTTGCCCGTTTCATCCGGACCTTGCTTGGTAGTGAAATAGGGCTCAAAGACTTTTTGCAGTTGGTCCTGCGGAATCCCCGGCCCGGAATCTTGCACGGACAGGTCCACTGTGTTGGTGCTTTGATTGGCAGTCAAGCGAATTCGAATGGTTCCGCCATCGGCTCCAATCGCTTGCCGAGCATTCACCAGCAAATTCAACAGCACTTGCTGGACTTGATTGCCGTTTGCTTGAGCCAAGCCCGCATCTGGTTCTATATCAGTTTGCACGTCAATGCGGAATTTCTGCATTTCTCGTTCCAGTAACACCAGCGTTTCTTCAATGATAGGAGCGATGTCGGTTGGACCAATGCCAGTAGACCGATTTCGAGCCATAGCTAAAACGGTATTGGTAATGGTGGCCGCTCGCTGGCCGGCAGATAAGATTTTATCGAACGCTCGGTCTCTGGCGGCTTCGTCTTTATTGCGCAGCCCTAGCTTGGCGTAGTTGATGACGGACATCAAAACATTGTTGAATTCGTGCGTGGTGGTGCCCACCAATTCACCCATGGAAGTAAGGCGTTGTGCATGAATCAGTTCGTCTTTGAGCAACTGATTCTGTTGCACGAGTTCTTGGTAGGTCGGCTGTTCTGGCTGAGTAGCAGGCATAATTCTACATGTGTCCAAAAGCCACCAGCAATCATGCTGGCATGATTCACTATCAATGAAGCTACGTAACGTCACATCATTCAATTTGCGGACGGTCGTACTGTTTCTATCGACGAATCTCACTGGGCAACTGGACGACTTCAAGTTACAATCCCGCCGCTTTTTCGCCAGCGTGATAAACAAGAACGACTGAAAGGTATAGGATGTATTCGAACGAGTTCATGCGGGAAGCGTTGGCTTTTGCCAAGTCGTTGGGCTATGGAATTCGCTACGAATGGTTTGGTGGTAGCGGTGGTGGCAGCTGCGAATTCAACGGTTCGAAATGGATCTACATCGACCTAGCACTAAATGCCGTTGATCAATGCGACCAGTTGATCCATTGTCTTCGCCACGATTCTCAGCTTTCAAATGTTACCATTCCCGCTATGTTGCAACGCCATTTGCGGCCGCAAACAAGGCACCAAGCCGCGTAGATTGAATACGCATCGCAAAGATTTGTTGCGAATTGACAACCGTGTTTTCCGAAATGATGCAGATTGGCATCTTCGCCGGAAACGGGAAATTGACTTTAGCTGGTGCGAACCTAGATTTGCTTGTTGTGTTAGTGGCGATGCGTTCGCCGACGTTCCTATTTCTACAGCGAGCATTGGTTCTATGATTCGAACAATCTTACTGGGCGTCTTGTTGACTCAGCCCACAACCAGCGAAGACACAAACAGTGACATCCCAACTTTGGCACGCGAATATCGCATTGCCGTCTACGATTCCTTTCGCACTCAGCGAGATCAATACGATCAGTGGCGTGAAGCGGGTGATATCGTTTTAGACGCTGTCGGCGGGACCAAAGGAGACCAGCAAAAGGAACAATTGGCGGATTGGTTTCGACAAGGACGTATCGCCGCTGAATCGGGGAATGGCTCCGCACCGATGGTTCCCTTGGAATTCACGCAGGCCGCGGAACAAGCTAAAAAGAACGCGTATAAGAAACGCCAATTCTTAGCCGAACAAGAATACGAAGAACCGCCGTGGTATCAACCGCAAACGCCATCAACAACCAGCTTTGTGAACGCTTCATCCGGCGAATCTTCTGAATCATTGTCCGAAGAAAGTCCATCGGTTTTGAAAAAGACATTTGGCGCGCTGCTAAAGGCGTCGACCGGCGGAGTGGGTTCGGCGGTTCAAAAAGTGCAAAACGTACAACAAAGTTTCACACCGCCACCAGAGGCCACTAGCGGTGAACTGGATTACGCAGCATTGGAGGCACAACAGCAGCGAGCGGAAGCTTCGCTGGAAGACCTTAAGCGAATGACACAAGAGCTTGAACAGCAAGCCGAAAAATGGGAAACGCTGGGCAATGAAATGGAAGCCACTCAACGTTCGATCGAACAAGATCTGCGGAAGGAAATTCTAGGCGAATAAACGCACTTCGCACATTGTGATTCGACCGTCAAGCCTTGTGATTACACAAGGCTTTTTTTGTGCGCTGTTCGCGTGTTGCGCCAAACCAGCATCGTGTTCGAATTCGGATGAAAATTCTGGAAGTTTTCTGCGCCAGCCGGTAAGGTGAGGCCTCGCAGAGGTGTCTTCACTAGCAATGACGCCGAAAACAGCAGCCATTTTGGCGTCCGCGCACAATCGCAGATGAAACTCGGTGAGCATGGAAATTTCGTGGAAAGCGTCCGCATTGGATTTGCAGCCAATTACCGACGAATGCCAACTCATGCAGCGACTGGCTGCCGGTGACAACCAGGCAATGCAGTCACTCATTGCGCAATTCGGACCGATGTTGCAACGTTTGATTGGACGTTTAACCGCGTGGGATGATGCCAGCGACGACATTTTGCAAGAAGTGCTGGTGAAGGCGTGGGATCGCGCGTCCGAGTTTCGGGGCACCGGTTCGCTGGAAGGCTGGCTGC
>JAGQOZ010000267.1 GCA_020426955.1 Planctomycetales bacterium | reverse complement strand
AACGGTCACGGGAGAAATGACGGTGATAGTACGAGCCAACGAATCGCCTGATGAAAACAAAGCGACGGCATCCGGTGCATTAGGCACGCAGAAAATACAGTTGTTAGGATCTTGCCACGATCCGTTGCCGACCAGCCAACGAGACTCGGTTTGGGCCCATGTCATCGCACCGGAAAACAAGCAGGATGCAATGACGATCACCAAAATACGCAGGTTCATGTTAAGTGTTCCGCGAACTAGGAAAGAGGCGTGATGTTCGACACGTCTGAAGCAATGTAACGGCCACCAGAGCGATCATACCAGCGACGGAAAGACGCGGTTCGGGAACGGACAATAGGCCGTTGCGAGGTCCTTGTTCGTAGCCGCCTCCTTGAAACGCGGCCACAAAATCGGCGGACGTAAAATCGCCGTCGCCGTTCCAATCCCCTTCGGCCCAAGTGGAATTGCCGATGATTTGGTCTTCATATTCGGAACTCTGAAACACCAATACTAAGTCGTTCGAGTTAAATTGACCGTCCAGGTTCGCATCGCCAACGTAAGAACCAACCACGTGCTCGACCCAAAACTGCAAATCACTCGCTCCCACCACTTGATCTTGATTCAGATCAAACGCACCTGGATTCTGTCCACCTAAGATGGCGTCTATCAACATCTGAATGTCAGCCAAGGTCAGCAGCTGGTCGCCATCCAGGTCTCCCAAGATGTGGTCGATCGAATAGACGAGGTTCCATTGCGAACCAGTTGGCTGAATGGAAAAACGCGACAGCGGCACGTCTGATACAAACAGATTGGTCGAAGCCACCTGCAGCCAGCTGGCATCCCCAAAAATCTGATTGGCGGTCAACAGGGGCCATGAATAGGATTGATTTGGGTCCAAGGTATCGGCCGCATCATCCATACGCAGCAGGTCCAGAAAGATAGGTTCCGCAGGGGAACCGTCCAAGGTTAGTGTGCCACCCACGTGAAGCTGTCCTGTCTGATCAGGTTGCCACTGCCAAAGTAATCGACTGCTGGACTGCAGAGTCACATCGCCAGCTAGATGCAGATCGCCCGATTGTTGTTCGGTTCCCAGCTGGACCGTACCGTTCGCTTGTACCAGGACATCGTTGTGAATCGTGCCGATGCCGCCAATTGACTTATGTTCGCCAATGGTGAGTGGTTCGATCCGCCCGTTTCGTTCGACGGTTAGCGCATTTCCGTCGCTGGTGCGAAACGAAGGATTCCACTGAAAGCTGTCCGATTCCGTTATCTCCACCTGTAACCGCGAATCGGCCGCTGCGGCCACAATCGTACCAGTCACTTGCACGTCACCCGCTGCTTGTGTCAACATCGAGGTACCGCCTATCAGCAAGTCACCGTGAAGCGAAAGGTCGATTTCCGGCGACAATACCAGGTGACTCTGGTGCGAGAGCGTGACATCGCCATGGATGATGGTTTCACTACCACCGCCATATATCAGTGATTCGCCCGACACCCAAATGTCACCGTCAATTTGAGTGCTAGCCCACAATCCTACTTGCAGGTTTCCGCCCCACAACTGAATGTCGGTGGACCATGCGGGTCCAGTTTGCAAGGTTCCGGCTGGCTGGACGGAAATAAAGGGAATGTTGGGACCTGCTTCGTGAATCTGCAGAATGCCGCTGTTAACGTTGATGCTAGACGAAAATTCCGACATGTCTGCTCGCAAACGAAGCATGCTTAAGCCGACGCTGACAATGTTCAGTGGATGATTTCCTTCCAGCTTACCGGTGATCTGCCCAGGACCGATAATGGTAGCCGCCGAGTCAACTCGAATGACTCCACTGGCCGTCGATTCGTTCAAATTCAATTCGCCACCGTTAAGCGTCACCGGAGTCGACCATGTGCCTGCGTCGCCGCGACGCAGTTGCCCGCCATTGACCTGAAAGCGGCCGCCGCCCGCATCACCTCGGTAATACAAAATACCGTCATCCACTTGAATCAGCCCGGTGTAATCCGTGGCGTTGGATGGGGCGATTTCGGCAAATCCAGGGCCCGATTTCTGGATGGTTCCTGCGCCAATCAAGGCACCCAATTCTGCGACTCCGGTGGTGATCGTCAAATCTTGAAAATCCAATGCCGTACCGAATGCCGTCAGTTGGCCGTGATCCTGAATCACCAAGGAATCCAACTCCTTGCGTTCGAATTGCAGCGTTAGATTGCCTCCATTGATGAAGACATCGGAGCGATTGGGAATGGACGCGGTATTGGACGTATAGACCGAGCCATTAATAAACGTGCCTCCCGTATGTCGGTTGGTCCCCAAGAGTTCTGCTTCGTCAAGCACTAGCGCCACGGGTGTGTCTGGCGAGTCGACGACGTCGGCAGCCAAATGCCCACGAAAATAAATCTCGCCGCTGGACGACGTCAAACGTCCGTTGCCCATGCTGGCGTTCCACGCTCCGCCGCTGACTACATCTAATTGAAAGTTGTTCAGATCTAAAAACGATTGATTGGGCGATATCAGCGACGTGACTCGAGTATCTTCGTCCAGTTGGAAATTATCCGTCAGGATGGCGTGGTCGGTCGCTGCAGCCGAACCCAAGGGGACCAAGTCTGTCAGTGGTCGAATGCCGTTCGGTCCATAGGTAGCAAAGTGCGAATCGATGGTTGCCCAACCGCCGATGATGCCGTTTTGCAGCGCTACAGGCGAGTTGAACTGAATGGTGTTGGTGTCACCTGCGGTTGCGAATTTCACCGTCGCGTAGGGCTTGCGATTCAGACTGGCAAACGTCACCATGGTCTGACTGGGACCACCGTCATTGGACGCCGACACCAACGAATGGCCTCGTTCTAAACGCAATTCACCAAGTGATTCGCTAACGTTGTCGCCAAGCGCGGATCCATTGATGGACAGCGTTCCACCGTGCATGGCGATGGGAATCGCATCACCCAAGCGATCCGGAAGAACGACGTCGCGATTGTCCAATTCAAACCAACCGCCCGCAAACACGTTGACTTGTCGAACGGTATGCAGTTGCCCGTTGTTGGTCAGAATCACCGGATTACGTACGACGTTCACATCGCCGGTCATTTGATGATCATTCGATCGAACCGCCAGATAGCCCTCGTTCGAACCAACATAATTGAGGTCGCCGCCTTGCAACGAACCGTCCATCAATAGTGGCCCTGGGCCTCCCAGTGTGGCCCCATGTTCGCTCAGTTGAATAGGAACACTGATGGTCACTTCTCCATAGGAAATCAGTCCAGCGTCATGCTGCGGACCAGATGCGTTATCAAGCACAATCTTTCCGGAGCGAATGTTTGTGCCGGTTTCGATTTGAACTTGACCTCGGTCACGGACGTGCATGGTGCCTTGTCCCAGACTTTCGCTATCGACCAGCAAAACAATCCCGTCTTGCACATCTATGTTGCCAGTAAAGTCTGTGAGTGGCCCCAAGGTCACGGTAGAAGGAGCAATCTTGGTGATCTGGAATTCGCCAGGAAAACGCCCGTCCATCTGCCCGGCAATTAAGGTGGCTTTATCCAAAATGCGAGTCTCCAGCGAACTGGAAAGTCGAGCAAGTGGACCGGACAGTTCGACATTTGACAACTGCGTCGGCTGCGCAAAGCGATAGGACGAATTGACGATTTCCAGCGAATCGAATGTCATCGGCACGCGGAACGTCAAACTGCTTTGTTCTGATATGCCGGGCCTGCTGCGGACCACGACAGGCCTTTGCGGAGGCGACTGGAAAACCACGTTTCCTGATCGCTCCAACACAAATGATTCCTCCGTCAGCGTATTGACAGTCAGAGTTCCTCGAGAAATCACCGTCGGCGCGCTGACGTCACCAAACGTCGTGGCGCGATTCATTTCTATATCGGTATAGATCCAAGTTGTTCCGGTGTAGGTGTTTTCGCCGGTGATCTGTACGGTGCTGCCGTCTACCGAAGTCAATTCCAGATTGCCGCTTCCGCTGATGGTGCCGGAGAACGTGCCTGACGATAATGTGTTGTCTTCCCCTTCCAGGATGATGTTCGAACGAAATTCTCCGTTCGCACGAATCCCGCCTTCTTGCAACCGAACGGCTTGCGGCAACGCCTCGGAAACGGACGTTTCCAAGGTTCCTTGCTTTTGCACAATCAGCATTTCGTCAGTGATAGTGCTAAGCCGCAAGTGACCGCCCGCCAAAACCACCGTCGGTTGGTCCAAGGTTCCCAACGCTTGACCATGCGAGACCGAAACAGGACCGGAAATATACGTGGTGCCCGTATGGAAATTGGCGGTTGTCATTTGCACAAAACTGTTCGACGCGATCCCTCGGAAAATGGTCAAGTCGCCATGGTGTTGTATCGGTGTTGTGGGGTTGGGCGCAATGCGTTCGAATCCGCTAAGCGTCAAATGGCCGTAGCCTTCGGCGCCGTACGAAAAATTTTCGGGGGCTCGACCGTTGCGAACCACGGTGGTAGCCGAATCCTGATCTACCAGCCGAATCGTATGTGCAATCGGACCGTGCAACTGAAGCGTCCCGCCCGCCGATTCGATTTGTCCTTGGTAGGAAGTAGAATTCGGCATTAGTTCGACGGTGCCACCTTGTAACAGTAACGGTTCGGATTTGGGACCGTCCAAGATTAACGTGGCGTTGGTTCCAATGGTGGTTGGTTTGGACGCATTGCCCAGGGCGTTGGGTAGTTCCACGGTTGTGGTTCCATTACGAAACGTCAGACCTCCCAAAAACGCGGGTGATCCCACAAACGTCCCGCCGCCATTGATCACCAAGTCACCCGTTCCCGATAAATTCTGGCCAACGACGTTGTTCGAAGGCGATTGCAGAGTAACCGTTCCGCCTGAAGGTTGAACTCGAATGTTGGTAGGAGAACCGAAGCGCGAACTTAGATCGAGATGTCCGCCTTCCAGCGAAAAAAATTCGTTGGCCAAATCGGCGTCTCGTCCCACAATCAGTGTGCCACCTTCGCGAATCACCGTTCCCGCCGCCACGGAATTATTGGACAGCCCCAGACTCGCAGAATGACTCGCAATCACCGTCCCGCTTTGAATGGTGGTGACGCCGGAGAACGTGTTGGCGGCCGACAAAGAAGTGGTGCCGTTGCCAGCAATGTCCAGATGCACGCTGCCTTGGGCATTGTCGGCAATCACGGATTCCAATTGCAGGTGGCCATCCCCTGCGCCCAACAACAGCGTATTGCTGCTGGGGTGCAGCTGAATCGACTGCGACGACGTCAAACGACTGTTGGCATCGGAACCTAGTCGAATGTTTTGTCCGCTTGGCAACGCAGCCAAGTCCAAGACTTGATTCGGGAAAGAAGGTTCCCGCGACTTCAGCAACAAACCGCCGCCGGTAGATGCCGGATCCAGCAGCGCAGCGATATTCGATTCGTTTCGAACTGCCAAATTGCCGCCGTCCAGGCGAATGTGAACCGCCGAATCACCCACATGTACGGTGCCGCCGGTCGCGTGAATTTCGTTCGACTGAGGCGAGTTAACCCACAGGGTGCCATCGAGCAATTCGATCGGTTCGCTGGTTGCTTGGTTCAGCACTAAGTCTCCGCCGTTCACAACGGTGGGAAACGCATTGGAGCCCAACGCTTCGGCGTGTTCCACAGTGACTTTGCCTGACGCCACCACAATCTGGCCATCAAACGGATTCGCTTGCTGCAAAAGAATATTCTGCCCATTCAAAATCAGCTGACCGCTGCCGGAAATCGGTCCCCACAGGTCCATCTGTCCCAAGCCGCCAATCTGGGCGCTGTTTTCGATCTGGACCGCAGAAAACAGCCGAGTATCTTGCGAAGTAAATAGCTGCCCCTGGTTGAGCATGATGGGTTCGTACAGCGCCGCGGTATCGATGACCAGCGTAGCTTCCGATTGCACCAACGTGCTGCCCAATGTCGACCCCAACGCAAATGGAGCTTGAATCAGAACGCGGCCTTCGACAATATTCAGATCACCATGCCAAGTGAAGCTGTTGTTGGGCAACAACAACGTTCCCTCGCCTAATTTGCGAACTGCGTCGCCCGCAAGTTCTGGCACGGCCCATTCGTCCGTCGCATTTGGAATATCAATCACGTCTTGCGCGTCAGCAACGGTCGGATGGCAAATAGAATGGAACACAGCCAACAGTAACAGCGTTCGGCAAGTCATCGCCGCAGCCCGTCGACACTTGGTTACGACGAAGCCCCACATAATCAGCAACAACCAAGCGAACCGCAGCGTTGGTTCCGGCACCGAGCGAACCGAATTGCGCGGGCCTTGTTCGAATCCCTGGCCTTGGAAGGCGATGACAAAATCGCTGCTGTCAAATTCCAGGTCTCCGTTCCAGTCTCCTTCTTCCCAAAGTGAATTATTCGCGACACCATCTTCATATTCACCTGCTTGGAAGACGGAAACCAGATCGCTGGTGTTGAACTGTCCATCTAGATTGGCGTCGCCAAAATACGTGTTGGCCAATTCGATTACCCAGTGCTGTCGATCTTGATCGTCTAGCAAGCCATCATTGTTCAGGTCATACTGGAGGTCCAGCGCGCCAGTTCGCAAGACCGCGTTTAGCAAGTTGATGTCATTCGCGCCAATGATGTTATTGTGGTCTAGGTCGGCCAAGGGCAATGGTTCCCCAAAGCCATACATGGCCAGTTGATATCGCAAGTCCGAACTGTCGGCAGACCCTTGATGCACTTCTGCGGCCAGCAGATTACGACCGATACGCAAGAGCGATGTGTCAAGAGCGAACGTATGAAACTGAGCTTCGTTATTGGACCCCAATGCACTTTGCGAAAGCGTTTCAAAGGCCGCATCGGGAGCTAGGTTCTCGCGAATGATTTCCGTGCCGTTCAAGTAGATCGCCACGCCATCATCATATTGGACGTCAATCCACATTTCTTGAAACTGGCTGATCGAATTGACGTTAAATTCATGACGAAAATAGGTGGTCGGATGCTTCGCTTGCGGATTTTCGCCAAACGCGACTTCCGTCACAATGTCGGCATCACCGTAGCCCAGCAACGCCGGCCCCATTGCCCAAGTTTGGTCGTTGAACGAGTTTTCTCGCCAAGTAGTACTCAAATCCAAACCGTGATCGGCATATCGCCATCTTGCGTCGGGCGCCACTAACGTAAAGCGTTGGTAAGATTCACTGACCAAGGTCCAACCTAGGCTTTCTGGATCGAAGGTCGTTCCCGTGAGGATCGTGTTTTCATCGTAGATGGTTCCCGGACTATAAAGCGCGTTAACCAAAGAGACGTTCGTCAAATCCGCGCCACGAAAGTCTGTCATGTAGAATCGATTCGAACGAAAAAGCAAGTCTTGTGCGTTCACATTGCGGAGATCGGCGAACGAAAAATCCGCCGAATCAACTCGGCTCGCTCGAAGATCCGCGCCGAAAAGTGTGGCGTTGGTAAATCGAGCTTGTCGAAGCGTTGCACCTTGCAGGTTGGCGTCGGTTAGATTCGAAAACGAAAAATCGCTTTGACTAAGATCAGCTTTTGACAGATTAATATCCGCCAAAAATTCGCCCATGTGGGATTCTTGCGCATGTTCTTCGCCGACGTGGTTTCCTCCGGCTGCTAGATCCCCTGCGATGGCCGGACGTAAAAAGAGTCCCAGCACCATCCACCAATAACCACGAAACCATACGGCCATATAGAACTCTCAGGTGCTGCCAATTGATCCAGTTGATGAATGTCTGCCACCATCATAGCAGGTGATAATGTCCCGTAAAGGAACTAATTTCTGAACCTCTTTTCCTCGAGCACCAACGCCGTCGGTCCGGACATCAATCACGTCAAGACTTGCAGGCCATTGGTTGTCCGCAGCCCCCCCCCCTCAGCTTGACTTCTTCCGCTTTCGCGGGTGCAAATGTTGAAAACGGCGTCCTTGCGCAAAGATCGTGAGTTACCACACTTACGCCCTCAGGCAAGGAAGCCGCTATGATTCGTGTGCGTCGCGATTTCAGGCAAGGAAGGGGCAAGGAAGGGGCGACGCACCTGCATTGCCATGCAATGTCGTTCGCAAGGACTGATCCGTCCTGGTTGTCCAGCCGAACCCCACGATGTCGGTGCTGGCACTCTGGTTGGTGCCAGCCACGGTCCAGAAAATCACCTTGGCGAACACGACTCGTTGCTTACGTTCGTTCTTCCGCCCGGCGGGCGAAACATCTTTGCCGGTGTGCGTTAGCCACCGGTCGTCGTGCTGCTCCGCCCTTTAGCCCAGCGGGCGACACATGTGGATTCTCGAAGACGCCCAATATTACCTAACCGGAAAAATCAGAAACGCGGAGGCGCAGA
>JAGQOZ010000266.1 GCA_020426955.1 Planctomycetales bacterium | reverse complement strand
GAAACAGGAACAACGACAATTGGGTTTGGAAATCGAGCCTCTCTTTATCGAATCGCCTCCGGTACAGCGAGGCTCGTACCAAACTCCAACAACATACCAAGCAGCGGCCAACTGGGTTGGGAACTGAAGTCCTCACCGCATTGATCCGCCTCCAATGCGGTGAGGCTTCTCCCTTACCGATCGCTGCAATCTCGAATTGAAAGCGTAGGTCAACTGGGTTGGGAAACGGAGTCTCGCCGTACTGATTCGCCTCCGGTACGGCGAGGCTTCTCCCTAAGGTGATCCATCTGGAACGGGTTCACGCTACGTTCAACTATGCGGCGCCTAATTCGTCATCGTCGCCGGAATTTCGGCTTCGTTCAATCGCTTCTTGGCGAATATGCCCGTCATCGCTGACATCTTCAAAGCGTACTGACACGCGTTTCGAAACGCCCGATTCCTGCATGGTTACGCCATACAACGTGGTGGCCACGGTCATGGTCTTTTTGGAATGCGTCACCACCACAAACTTGGTCCACTGCAGAAACTCCTTCAATACTTCGGTGAACCGACCGATGTTGGCTTCGTCCAGCGGCCCGTCGACTTCGTCCAAAACACAGAACGGACTGGGCCGATACTGAAAAATGGCCATTAACAGTGTGACAGCGGTCAGAGCTCGTTCGCCACCGCTAAGCAACGAAATGCCCAGTGAATGTTTGCCTGGCGGAGTGGCAATGATTTCGATTCCGGCTTCTAAAATATCAACACCTTCTTCCAGAACAATGTCTGCGTGTCCGCCGCCAAACACGCGACGAAACAGCGCCTGAAATCCGGTGCGAATGGCTTCCAACGTTTCTGTGAATAGTCGACGGCTATCGGCGTTGATTTTGTTGATAATCTTGGCCAACGCATCCTTGGCATCGACCAGATCTTGGTACTGCGAAGACAGCGAATTGTAACGCTCTTCCAGTTCTTCAATCTCTTCAAGTGCCGCCATGTTGACCGCGCCAATGTTACTTATTTTCCTACGTAACGAATCAATCTCTTGGTCGATTTCATCTCGAGAAATCTCGGCGGCGTCCGTCGGATGATCTTCGGTTAGTAAGCCCAATTCGACGTCGTAATCCTCGCGAACTCGAGTTGCCAGCGTTTCGCGTTCCAGCTGAATCTGATTCAACTCTAATTCAAAGCGATGCAATTCTTTCTCCAGGCCACTCGACTGCTTCCGCCAATGAGACAGATCGGACTGGAGTTGCTTGCGTTTTTCACGAGCCACTTGATGATTTTCCAACAAATCGGTTACGCTGAGCTGTTGTTGTTGCATGTCCCAATACCATTGAGACAATTTGCTGGTGGCGTCCAAAATGGTTTGCACGGAAGCTTGCATGCGTTGTTCGCTTTGTGCCAACTGACGCCGCATATCGTCAATAGCGCGACGGCGTTCGCGTTCGTCCTCTTGCAAACGGACTTCCTGCGCTCGCAAGTCGTCCACTCGCTGTTCCGACTTAGCCAGCCCGACTCGCAAATCCGCCAATTCGGTCAACCGCTGCTGGTGCTGTTGCTCCATCTGCCGCAACTGATCGGCTTGCGATTGGGTTGCGTCTAACAACTGGGAAATCAACGTCGCTAATTGCTGTTGCTTGAGCTGTTGCTGCGTCACGCCTAGATTGGATTGTTCCACTTCGCTGGCGGCGGAAGCAATTTGGTCATCCAAGATGCGCAGCCGATCATCCATTTCTTTGACTCGTTCTTCATGCGAACGCAATTCCAACCGCTGCTGAGTCAAGTCGCGCACCAAGGAATCGTGCTGATTGGAAAGCTGCCGAATCGACTCGGTCTGTTGTGCCAAAGATTGCTGCGTTTGCTGAATAGCATCTTCCGTCTGTCGAATTTGTTGGGTCACTTCCATGACCTCTTGACGCAAAGAACGCAGCTGACTTTTTCTGGTCACCAGGCCCGCGTCCGCTCGTCTGGCACCCACCAGCCATGTTCCGTCTGGCAGTACCACTTCTCGCTGCTTGGTCACAAAACGCAGGCGGCCGGGATACGCCCGAGCCAATCGCACGGCGTCCGACAACGATTCGACGCACCAGGTATCAGCCAACAAGTGACTTCGCAGCGAATCAAAACCGGCGTCCACATCCACAAACTTGTCCGCTCGACCCAACACGCCCGATTCGCCCGCAAGATCGATTGGTTCGAATATACTTCCAGGCGAATTCACCTGATCCAACCACGCCAACGACAACAAACCAACTCGACCCGGTGGCGAATACGTTCCATGCTGGATGGCATCGGTCAACTGACATCCTGTGGTCACAATATATTGAGCCACATCGCCCAGCACGGCATCAATGGCGGCCGCCATTTCTATGTCCACTCGCAACACATCGGCCACCAAACCTTCCACTTCCTGAAAAGTGGATTCGCCATGGTGGGCGCGCAGCAATACGTCTTTGACGCCCGCCATCAAGCCGTCATGCTGCTGTTCCAGTTCCTGCAACACGTTCGCTCGTTCATTGGCCACGGCATGCTGTCGTTGCAGTTCAAACAGTTGCTTTTGATCTGCTTCCAGCTGGGTCTGAGCGTCGGTCAATTCGGTTTTGGCTTGGGCCAGCTGCGTTTTGACCTGTTGCGCGTTTTCGGTCAATTCTGCCACGGACGTACGAGCAGCATCGCGCTTCGCGCCAAGCTCTTGATGCAGCGGCAACACGTTCGCTCGTTCTGTTTCCGACCGCTGGATGATGGATTGAGCGGCGGCGCGGTTGGATTCCAATTCACGCAATTGAATGGTCACCGTTTGTGCCAGCTGCGTCTGTTTTTGATGTTCCGCCAAACTGGCGTCGCGTTGTTGCTGCAGCGCATGCAGTTGAGCGTGCAATTCCTGCTGACGAATTTCACTTTCCTGGACCGTGGCTTGTGCGGCGGCACACTCTGATTCCGCAACCGTCAGTTCGGCCTGTACGGCTTCCAGTTTCTGGCCGGTATCGCCCACGCGATGCGACATGTTGGCCAGTTGGCGGCGAGCTCGTTTGGCTTCCGTTTCGTAATCCACCAACACTTTGCGTTCTGATTCGGCGGTCGATTCGAACGCGGCGATCTGTTCCCGAATTCGACCGATGGCCGATTCGGCGGCGCGAACTTCTTCGTTCAGAGATTGCGTTGCCAGATCAAACGAATTCAATTCTTGTTCGGCATCTGCGACGCAGGCCTGTTTTTCTTCGTGTTCAGCTCGCAACCGATTCAATTCGCCCCCAATGACCGCCATGCGTTCACTGAGCCGGCGCCAATCGACTGAACCGACGTGCGTTCGCAGTTGTTGCAAGCGGTCGGTGTATTCCTTGTACCGCCGCGCCTTGGTCGCTTGGTTGCGAACCGCCTTTAAGCGACTTTCTACCTCTTCGACAATATCGCCAAGCCGAGTCAAATTGGTTTCCACTCGCTCCAGCCGACGCTGCGTTTCTACTTTTTTGGCTTTGAAGCGACTAATGCCCGCTGCTTCTTCAAAAATGGCACGACGTTCTCGAGGCGACGTCTGCAGCAGCGTGTCCACTTTGCCCTGTTCAATCAAACTGTAGGCGTCCGTCCCCACACCCGTGCCGCGAAACAAATCTCGGATGTCTCGCAAGCGACACGCACTTCCGTTGAGCAAATATTCCGCTTCGCCACTACGGTAAACTCGGCGAGTGATCCGGACTTCGGGCGAATCGGTGTCAAGCAAACCGTTTTCATTGTCAAACACCAACGTCGCTTCGGCCGAATTCGCCGGTTTCCGTCCGCCGCCACCGCCAGAACCCTTGAAGATGACATCCGCCATCTCTTTGCCGCGCAAGCTCTTGGCACTCTGTTCGCCCAGCACCCACTTCATGGCGTCCACGATGTTAGATTTGCCAGAACCGTTCGGCCCAACCACCACGGTAATACCCGCCGGGAATTCGAACCGAGTTCGATCGGCAAAGCTTTTGAATCCGCAGAGTTCCAGGGCTTTTAGCATGAACGCAGTTGAGTGCCGAACGATCGAAACGACCTCCGGATCGAAACAAGATGGACCATTTCTCGCTTCGAAAAAAACGGATGCCGCGCAACCAGAAAAGGACAGAAAATGACTGATTGCATTCTAACAAAGCCCAAGTTCCAGGCTACCTCGATCAGCGTTTCTGCCCGCTCGCGGTCCCCGCCGCTCGACCCTACAAGACACTTGAATCGACCAGCTAGACCTGCAGTGCTAGCGAATACCTGACGGTTACAACGGCTTGAACGCCGCCAAGGAAGTCAAGAAGGTTTGCCTGGCACACTTAGTCCGCGTACCTTGCCGAATCGAACGAAAACCGTCATGATTTCTGGCGGCTGACGTTGGAAGGTCAGAGTCCATCAAGTTTCTGCGGGACGCTTGGTGGCAGACGAATCTAAAGCATTGAGAATTGCGGACAAATCCATGGAAAAGATCTTCATCATTGGAATTGGCGACGACGGACTGGAAGGGCTGACCTCGGCGGCGCGAAATCGCATTGCCGATGCGGAACTGATCGTCGGCCCCGATTCCGTCCTGCGCAATATTGATTCTACCGCGCAAAAACTGTCCGTCGGCAGCGACCTGGACGCATTGATCCAGCAAATGGAATCTCAAGGCAACCGCCGAACCGTGCTGCTGGCCAGTGGCGATCCGCTTTTCTACGGGGTGGCTCGCTTCCTGTGCGATCGGCTGGGCAAGGACCGGTTTGAAGTCTTGCCGCATGTCAGCAGCATGCAACTGGCGTTTGCTCGAGTGAAAGAGAGTTGGGACGACGCCTATCTGGCCAACTTGGCCATGCAGTCGATTGATCGAGTGGTAGAACGAGTTCGCTTGGCGCAGAAAGTAGGTTTGTTCACCACGGACGAATGCACGCCGGCTCGAGTGGTTCGTTTTCTGCTGGATCGAAACATCGACTACTTTTGGGCCTACGTTTGCGAAAACTTGGGTTCGCCGGATGAACGTGTGACGCGTGGCGAACTTGCCGAACTAGCCGATCAGACTTTTTCTCCGCTGAACGTCATGATTCTGGTTCGCAAACCGGACGTTCCGGATCGACCGGCCGAACACGTGGGCACTCGGTTATTTGGCAACGCAGACGATTTGTTCAAACAGTCAATGCCCAAACGAGGTTTGATCACGCCGATGGAAGTGCGAGTGATTGCGTTGGCCGAATTGGATTTGGGTGTGCGCAGTACGGTTTGGGACGTGGGCGCCGGCAGTGGTGCCGTGGCCATCGAAGCCGCTCGTCTAGCCCACGATGGCATGGTCTACGCCATTGAGATGGATGCCGACGATCATCAGTTGCTGATTTCCAATTCGCAAGCGTTTCAGGTGGAAGCGAATTTGGTTCCAGTCCTGGGCAAAGCGCCCGAAGCGTGGGCCGATCTGCCTGCGCCCGATGCGATATTCGTGGGCGGGACGGGTCGAGCGGTCAGCAAGATTGTGGAACTGGCATACGAACGACTCAAACCAGGCGGGCGACTTGTAGCCAACGTGGGCAGTGTCAACAACTTGTCAGCGGTGCACGAAACCGCCCTTCGATTAGAAGCCGATATCATGGTGCGGATGATCAGCATCAGCCAATCGACGGACCAATTGGATCAACTTCGATTTGAAGCCTTGAACCCGCAGTTCTTGATTACCATTCGCAAAGCAGATTAAGGAACTCCGACTTCGAGAGCGATTGTCGGTCTTCAAAGAAAGTGTTATGCCACAAAACAACGACTATCCTCAACTTGATGTCATTGCCGTGGGAGCGCATCCGGATGATGTGGAAATTGCTTGCGGAGGCACGTTGGCCAAGCTGGTCAAACAGGGCTATCAAGTTGGCATCATCGATCTGACCGACGGCGAACCGACTCCGCTGAGCCCCGGCCCGGAAGTGCGTTTGCAGGAGGCGCAGCGAGCGGCCGAAGCGTTGGGCGTGCAAGTGCGAATCACGTTGGATTTGCCGAATCGGCGTTTGTTCGATTCGTTTGAAACGCGAGTGGCCTTGGCCAAGGAGTTTCGGAAATATCGGCCGTCGGTGGTGATTGGCTTCGGCGACAAGACTCCCATGGCTTCACCCGATCATTGGCAAGCGATGCAGATCACTGATGCCGCTGTGTTTTATTCTCGTCTGACCAAATGGGACGAACACTTTGACGGCTTGCCGGTCCATACGATTCGTTCGCACGTCTATTTCAAGTTAGCGTTCGAACCGACGCATGTGCACAATGGCGCGGGCAGTTTTGTGTCTGATATTTCCGACACGCTGGAACAGAAGATCGAATCGATTCGCTGCTACGCCACGCAATTCCCACCGGCCAAGGCCTATGTGTTTGATCGAGTAAAAGGGGCGGCGATGCAAACCGGATCGCTCGCAGGCTTCCAAGCCGGAGAACTGTTTGTGACAACTCGCGCGATTGGCACTCGCGACTTCATGCAACTGGCCAGCCCCGGATGAAGAGCGACTAAGTGGACGCGGATGTTGAAACGCCATATTCCCGTCCGGCTTCGTCCCGCTTTGCAAAAAGTGTATCGAACACTCCGCCGCAGCGACTACGCGTAGGGTCGGGCAATTCGCCGGCGTCAGTAGCAGCGTCAGCTACGAAATGGTGTTCTGGTCCGAATCGACGCCATCCGGACTGATCGACAGGGGATAACCTACGCGATGTGGCAAGATTCGCATACAATCGACGAATAGCATATTGTCACGTGACGCGTCCGATGCGAATGCTTCGTTCGTCCCTGGTCCCCTTTTGGCAGATTCGGCATCTCATGGCTAAAGTCAAACCAACGGTCTCGTCCATCGCAGAACGGTTGAAGAACAAGGACTTCCCGTACGCGCACACCGTCTGGCAGGAACTGCGTCAAATCTTGATCTTCTTGGCCGTGATTTGGGGACTGTACATCATTGATTGGGCAACGGGCCGTTGGATTTCTTCCCATTTGGGATTGGTTCCACGAACACTGAAAGGCATTTTGGGAATCGCAGCCATGACGTTCCTGCACGCAGATTGGGAACACATTGTGGGCAACACTGGCCCATTGTTTGTGTTGCTGTGTTTGCTGGCGGGATCACGCGCCCAGTCTTGGCGAATTGTCCTTTACATTTGTGGCGTGGGTGGTGCGTTACTGTGGTTGTTTGGCAGTCCCTTTTCCATCTTTTCGAGCCAGCCGACGGCGCATATTGGCGCCAGTCTGTTGGTCTTTGGTTTGATCACGTTCTTGATCAGTTCCGGCTACTTTGAACGCCGCCCTATCCCAATGATCATTGCCGTGGTGGTTGGTTTCCTGTACGGCTTTACTTTGATTCTGGGGATCATTCCCAAGATTGGTTCTCGTGAATCATGGGATGGACATTTAAGTGGCGCGGTGGCGGGCGTGATCGTTGCGTTTTGGCTGATCAAGCAACCCAAGTCGATGCAGGACGTCTGGGACGCCATCCCCAAACGGAAAGCTCGTTCTGCTGGTACCGCCTCTACGGTTGATTCGTCAGAAATTGTCTGACTCGCTTCTGGAGCTGCAAAGGGTTTGTTCGAAGGCAGCCGTCGATTCGCTATAATCGATGGTCGTTTCGTTCGAATGCAATCGCGGACTTTTTGCGAAGGAAGTTGAATGCTATACAGTACTCGGTCAAATTTGATGCTTTTGCACAAACGAGATATGACGACAACTTGCAAATCCGGCGTGAGACGTATGACAAACCGGTTTCGGTCGTTGCTGTTGTGTGCGTGGTTGCTGGTGGCGTGCGGCGTTGACGTTGGGACAATTGCGGCGGCGGACGTAATGCCGCCGAATATCGTGGTTGTCTTTATTGATGACATGGGCTGGTCCGATCTTTCTTGTTTCGGCGGAACGCATACCACGACGGATCAGATTGACGGCTTGGCGAACGAAGGAATCCGGTTTACTAACTTCTATGTCAATTCGCCCATCTGCTCGCCTTCTCGAGTTGCACTGAGTACGGGCCAATATCCCCATCGGCATCGAATTACATCCTATCTGGCTCGGCGCGAATTGAATCAAGAACGAGGCATCGCGCAATGGCTCGATCCGCAAGCGCCGATGTTAGCAAGACAATTGCAGCAGGCAGGTTATGCCACGGGTCATTTTGGCAAGTGGCATATGGGTGGGCAGCGAGATGTCGCGGAGGCACCGTTGATTCCGGAATATGGTTTTGACGCCAGTTTGACCAATTTTGAAGGATTGGGACCGCGAGTCCTGCCGCTGAAAGACGCTTACGACGGCAAGCCGCCTCAGAAGCACGATTTGGGATCGGCCAGTTTGGGCCATGGGCCGATCAGGTGG
>JAGQOZ010000265.1 GCA_020426955.1 Planctomycetales bacterium | reverse complement strand
ACCGTTAATTCGGTACGTCTTGGCCTACCCTCCTGGCCCGCATCTCGCGCCCCGCTTTTTTGAAAATTTTATTGCACCTCGCCTTTACCCCGCCCATCCTGTTTCGGTCCGTCCGCATATTGGATGGCAACAGAAAAATCTCCTTTGACCAACCAATGGGGCTTCAGGGAAGGTGTGGATTTTCGCTTCGCAGGAGCAACGAGACGAACGGCGTGCTTTGCTTAAGTGCTCGCCGTGTCCTCACTGCAAGCAGATCGGGGCACTGAATCGACACGGATTTCTCAGAGGATACGACGAAGAGAATTTCCGACAAAAAGCGGTCAGGGCTCTCCGCGTCTACTGTAGCAACCGTGGCAGCAACCAAGGCTGTGGCAGAACTTGCAGCGTCTGGATCGCCGATAAAGTAAAACGACTCTTTCTCGATGCAAATAGCCTTTGGGAATTTCTCCACCAAGCCGCAACAACCGGCAATAAATCACAAGCCTTCCAAAAAATTCGCTCTTCCATGGGCGACTCGGCTATCTACCGAATTTGGAAACGGTTTCCTCAGGCGCAGTCGACGATTCGCACGGCTCTGGCAGCGATTTGTTCTCCACCAAGGCAGACCGCCGAAAGCAGTTCTCCATGCGCACCACAAGCCACTCGCGCTGCTCAAGCGATCTGAAAGAAGCGTTCAAGGATTCGATGCTCAACCCCATCGCCGCCTATCAAGACCGAACCCAGACGTTCTTCATGTGATCCAAGTTCGCCCAACGAAGTCACTCGCCCTTGAAAGCTTGTGCAATCTGCAAAGTCTACCTGCCATGAACTTGTCAGCAGATGGTGATTCTTGAAGACGAAAGCAACCGCGCGGCCGAGTTTCTATCGCATTGCCATGGATCGAAAAACGGCTATCTGACCAGCAACACAACCCGACGATTGAAGGGACGAGGGACGCCCTTAGACTCGAATTGCATCGAACCGTTCGCGTTCGGATTACGAGTCCCCTTTTCATTTTCCCTTTCATTTTAGGAGTATCCATGCAACGTCCTTCGATCTACGTCAAGATGAAAGTTCTCGGAGCGATCGATATCGCCGAGGGCAAAACGCGTCACGAATGAATCCAGAACGTCGCGGCCATGACGTTCACCGACGAGGAGGGCAAGCCGCACCAATTCACGTGGCGAACCATCCAAATTAATTCTCGGCGTGTTTTGCCACAAGGGGAACGCTCTTGTGTCGCGGCCCCAGAACCCATTTTCCCGTGGGAACGGTGTGCGGGGCCGACTTCATAGTTAAGAATCGTGTTGTAGTATAGGAAGTACTGGTCGCCTTCTTTTTCGATGGTGGCTACCTGAAACTCGTCCCAGCAATTGTCGGCATACGGTTGGTTAGTCTCTGTCGGAGCACCTCCCAGCCAGCATTCGCCGATCGCTGTGTCGCTCCCATCATGTGGCGGGATATTGCCAAAGTCTGTGAGATATCGTAGCACCACTCGGAAGCGTCTAATCCCGCCTGTTGACTGAGCCAGTTGCAGTATTCGGCAGCCAACAGCCAACTGACGCGTTACCGGCACCTGTGTCTCGATATCGCCGCGAAACGCAAAGGGCGTATCGGGCTTGCTGGCCACAAACTGTTGGAATTGCTCGACCGTGGTTTCAAAGGCGCAAACCGCGAATCGTCGTTGGATCCACTTCAAATGTTTTCGTTCGTCCCAGGATGCGCCTGGTTCGGAAAGATAGCTATCCATCTCGAACGGTTCGGCGTTATGACGGGTGTCGACCAGAATCATCTCGTGTCCATTAACGTCGGAATACCAGTTCGATTCGGAATCCAACGTGCGAGGCTCTGCCGGATCGTCCGTTTGTCCCCATCGTCGCCAACACCAAATTGCGGCGCTGCGCAGCGAGGTGACGGGCGAATGACGCAATTGCCAGACGACGGCTTCCGGTGAGGCTGCGAATGACGAGCCAACAGCTGGCAGGTCTGCCCATGGGTACTCACCCAGAGCCAACAACAGATTTGTTTTTTGCGTGAGGGTGTGTGGCAGGAATGAGTGCGTGGAACACCATTGAAGGCTCCACGGCATGACTGGCCAACGCGTGAACCACTTCCGAAACAACCGCAGGGTCCGTGGCTTCAATGCCAGTGCCGCTAGTTCACGGCGCGACTCATCTTCATGCCGCAGATACCCTTGCGGCTACCGTTCGACGTCATCCGACTCGTGAATGAGCTGGCGGATGATCTGGGCCGGTTTAGGCTCGGAAGTCGTGGCCTATGATGTGTCGTCCCGTCGGGGTGGGTCGATACGCCGGGGGACGCTTGGTGTTGAAGAACATGGCTTGCTGAACCGAAAGATACTGACGATATCGGACCTTTGCGATGACAAACGACCTCACTAAATTCGCCACATTGCGCGAGGTCAAGATTTACACGTCCACCACGCGTTCGCTCGGTAAGCACACACTGCCAACGGAAACTGAGAAAGGCACGCCCAGAAGGATTCGAACCTTCGACCTACGGATTAGAAGTCCGTTGCTCTATCCAGCTGAGCTATGGGCGCGGGGGCGTCGGGGACGACGCGTTTGGCAAAGATTATAGCGAAAAGATCGGGCCAGGGCCCAGGGGAAGAGACCGTGATTTTTTTGTCCCGTTGAATGCGGGTGTGGCTGTAACGGTTGGTTCGACATTGTGAATTCCCTGCCAACAGCAAATTGCACGTTCGTCAGAAAAATCGGACAGTGCCTTCGACTTCGACCACGCTGCCTGCCAAAAGAACCCGAAGGTGCTGCGATGGCCAATGTCAGAGGAATTCGTCAGGATCTTCGGCCGCCTTTGCATTCAGGGGCGGCGGCCAGAGGATTTTCGGGCCAAGCGTGTTTGGGGTAGCGGCGACGCAGTTCTTTGCGAACCACCGGATAGGTGTTTGCCCAAAAGCTGGCCAAGTCATCGGTCACTTGTTGCGGGCGAAAGTTCGGTGCTAATAAATGGAGCAACACGGGAATTCGTCCGAAGGCAATTCTAGGTGTCGCCGTCCAGGAAAAGATCTCCTGAATTCGAACCGCCAGCACGGGTGGTTTATTCGCCGAATACTCCAGTCGAATGCGACTTCCACTGGGCACTTCCAGACGTTCTGGGCATTGTGATTCTACGGCGTGAAGTTGCTCGGGCGTCAACTTCGCTTGCAACCAGTCCAGCCAAGGGGCGGATCGCAATTCGGCAAAACTTCTTCGGTTCGAACACAACTGTTGCAAGATATCTTCCATGACAACCGAATCGCAAACCGGCAAGTTCAGCTCGGGAGCCCATTGTTGCAAACATGCGATGCGAGTCCGCCAAGAATGAAACGAGTTGTCTGCCGCTGGCAACACTTGTTCCCAGTGACGTGACGCTTCCTGAAACAGAAGGGCGGCACAGCGGCCGGCATCGGAAATTGCCGCAGGAGATTCATCAAGGACAAGGTCGAACCAGTAGCGACGTTGACGAGCTTCCACTTGCTGGCGACTGGGATTGAAAAACAAGTCTTCTCGTACTTGGACCAAATCGCTTGGCAGCCACGCAGCGTCGATACCGCTGGCTTGACGCACCAGCGCTTCGGTGTTTCGATCGTCCACCTCGACACACAGAAACAGATCGGGTTGACGCACGCCGCTGGTTTCGCTCAGCCGCACACCTCGACCACCAACCATGATCGCTCGATCCTCGTTGGCCTTACGGCGTCGCGCTAACCGATCGGGAAATCCCGCCAGGAGTGCTCGGCCAATCGCTTCCTCCAGCGTTTCGGCTGGATGCGAATCGCGGATCGAACCATCGTCTGCCGTTTGCATCTGAAGAAACTGGTCAGTCACTTTGCGAATTGTCTGCGCTGCCGATCGATGTACTTCGCCAAATTCGCAGCGGTTCGTTCCGTTGTCCCAGAACGATTGCAGCGCCAAGTAACGCTGGGTGACATCGCAGGACCAACGCTTGGCGTGTCGCGTGGGTGGAGCGGCCGAGCGACGGTCTGCTTGAGGCCGCAAGAAGGGATCTCGTTCACTGAGCATCGCGGCGACGGTGGCAATCGGCTGATGAAATCCGATTCGCTGCGATTCTAACAGCATTCTTGCAATCCGAGGTGTTGTCGGCAGTCGCGACATCGCTTGACCGATTCGAGTAATACGGTGTGAATCGGGGCAGACGGCCTGCAGTTGAATTAGTAGATCCAGAGCTGATTTCAAGGCGTCTGTGCGAGGTGGTTCGAACCAGGGGAACGATTCGATTGATTCGCCCCACGACAAGATTTGCAATACCGCGGTCGACAAATCAATGCGGCGAATTTCGGGTTCCAAAAATTCTGGGCGACTGCGATGCGAACGTTCATCCCATAAGCGAATGCAGCGACCAGCTTCAATCCGTCCCGCTCGTCCCGCACGTTGCTGGGCTGACGCTTGGCAAATGGGTTCCAGCTGCAATCGATCCAATCCAACGGCTGGATCGTATCGTTGGATGCGAACTTGGCCCGAATCAATCACCGAACGAATGCCTTCGATGGTGAGCGACGTTTCTGCCACGTTAGTCGCCAGGATGATCTTGCGAAAGGGTGTTTGTCGAATGGCAGCGGCTTGTTGCTCTAGCGGTTGGCTGCCGTGCAGCGGAAGGACTTGACAGTCCGCATTCTGCAGCGGCTGAAGCTGCTTGGCAACTTGGTGGATTTCGCCGACACCAGGCAGAAACACCAAGATGTCGCCCGCAGATTTTTCGGCCGTCAATTGGACCGTTTCCGCCACGTGGTCAGCCAGTCGCTGACGAGCTACCGGGGGCCGATAGGTGATGGTCACCGGATGCAGAGTGCCGGTGGTTTGGAAGACAGACGCCTGTAGAAAATCAACCAGCGATGTCGTCTCCAATGTGGCCGACATAACCAGAATTCGCAAGTCGTTTCTCACCAGCATCTGGATTTGCCGCAGCATGCTCAGTAGCAAATCCGCGTTGATGGATCTTTCGTGAAATTCGTCTAATATGACAGCGCCTACTTGGTCCAAAGTAGGATCATTCGCAATCTGTTGCAGCAAGATGCCTTCGGTTGCCACGATCAACCGTGTACCATTCGCAACTTGTTTGTCGAATCGAACGTGATACCCAACGTCGGCGGGGATCTGCCAGTTTCGTTCTGCCGCAATGCGTTGGGCCGTTGCTACCGCCGCCACTCGACGAGGCTGCAAGAGATAGATTCGTTGTTGCGACGAAACCAATCCAGATTCGACCAACGCCGGTGCGATGCGAGTTGTCTTGCCGGAACCAGGCGGAGCTTGGATGACAGCGGTATTCGCTGTTTGCAGATGTGCCGTCAATTGGGAAAGCAGCGAATCGACGGGAAGCGGAACCACAGCAAGATATCCTCGATCAAAGATTCCGCTTAAGGCGATACGAACGATTCAATCTCGCGGTAATTTGCGGAACCAAGTAGTGCGGAATGACCGAGTGTTCCTTATCTGGAAGCCACTGAAAGGTTGGATTCCGGAATCGAAATGATTTCGCCTCGTAGCCAATCCATGTGGTCACGATACTCCCGTTGTTCGGCCAAAGAAAGGGGCGTCGCGTGGCTGGCCTGCCAAAGATGCAACACCTGTTTTGGCGCGGAATAGGCTTCAATCACTTGATTCTGATAAGCCGTTGGCACAATCTGATCTCGTTGCGAACTCAGGATCACGGCCGGACACGAAGACTGTTCCGCGTTGCGAATGGCACACAAGGTCTTGGGCACTTTTTGGGCAATGATCATGGCACCGACCCAAAGGTTCCACCAACCAAATTTGCCCACAATCAGCTGTCGCAGCGGAGGCGGATTACGCAGTACAAGGCCGGCCACGTCATAGCGAGCAGCTAAAAAAAGTGCACTGACGGTTCCCAGGCTGTTGCCCATGATGATGATCGGTCGACCTTTGGCTTTCTCCTGAATGGCTTCAAACGCGGTCGATGCAGCCTGAGGAATCGTCTTCAGGCTGGCCGAACCGGTGCTGCCACCATATCCCGGCATGTTAACCGACCAGAGTTCCGCGTTCAGATCTGACCAGTAGTCCATGGGATGGTAAGTTGAACGTTCCGCTCGGCCTCCGGTTCCGGCAAACTTCAGGACAAAAAAGTCGGCTTCTTCGTTAGGCCGATTCGTCACGGTTTGCGTCCATACCTCTAAATGACCCTTTCGAAACGGGATTTCCAGACGCTGCTTGCCAAGCGCAGACACCGGATGACGAGTCGCTTTGAGTACCAATCGATCGGCAATCAGCTGCGCCAATATGGTCATGTCTTGCCTCTACTGGTTCCTATCAATGAAATGCATGCCTCGATCGACTCCGACCTCCGGTTCGCAGTCGGATTTCAATATAGGGAATCTGGAGAGGTGCAGTAAGGGCCCGACTGCCGACGACCACTCGGCTGTTAGAAATTTCCGAAGTTTTTTCGTTTTTTGTTGCCAATCGACGAAAAACATGCGTTTGGCGTTGGGACGATATCGTCTCGCGACCTATCTTGCGCAGTAATAATGTATCTTGACGGTTTCCTTGTGACTTCATGCTTGGTTCGAAGCGGTTTTTTGTTCGAACAAAGGTTACTCAGTCGGTTTTCTTGGGGATTTTTGTTTTCATGTCAAACATTCGCATCTATCAGCAGATCTTGACGTTTGTGTTCTTGTTCAACATTCCGGTGCTTCTGAACGCTCAATCGCTTGAGCAGGACATTGTGGAAGCGAACCCGCAGCAGGCAGCGGAATTCGAGGCGAAGCTGATCCAGTCTGCCAGGCAACTAACCTTTGAAGGACGCCGTTCGGGCGAAGGTTACTTCAGCGCGGACGGCACCAAGATGGTTTTTCAAAGTGAACGCGAACCAGGCAATCCGTTCTATCAGATTTACGTTTTGGACTTTGAGACTGGGGATATCCAGCGAGTGTCACCGGGGCACGGCAAGACCACGTGTGCTTGGATTCATCCTGATGGCCAATCCGTTCTGTTCGCGTCAACGCAAGACGATCCCGAAGCCAAGACAAAACAAGAAGCCGAAATTGCCTTGCGTGAATCGGGAGAAGAACGTCGCTATGCGTGGGACTATGATGCCAACTACGAACTGTATCGCTACGATTTGGCAACGCAAGAATACACTCAGCTGACCGATGAGCTAGGCTATGACGCCGAAGGTTCCTATTCACCCGATGGAAAGTGGATTGCGTTTGCTTCGAATCGAAACGCTTTCTCCGACAAATTAACCGCAACGCAAAAGGAACGATTCGAATTGGATCCTTCGTACATGATGGACTTATTCATCATGCAAGCGGACGGCTCGAATGTTCGTCAATTGACGGACGTGCCGGGTTACGATGGCGGGCCGTTCTTTTCTCCGGACGGTCAGCAAATCTGTTGGCGACGCTTTTCGGAAGATGGCGCGCGAGCAGAAATTATGTCCATGAACTTCAACGGAGAAAATGTCCACCAGTTGACTCGGCTGGGAGCGATGTCTTGGGCTCCGTATTTTCATCCGTCGGGCGAATATTTGATCTTTACCACCAATCGGCACGGCTTTGCCAACTTTGAACTCTATCTGGTCGACGCGAAAGGCAAGCGAGAACCGGTACGAGTTACCTATACGGCTGGCTTTGACGGCCTGCCCGTTTTTTCACCAGACGGCACCAAGTTGTCTTGGACTTCCAATCGCACGGCATCCAAACAATCTCAAATCTTTATTGCCGATTGGAACCATCAAGGGGCGTTGGATCTTTTGCAAATCGACGGCGCTGCGGACCAGCCAACCGTGGACGTCGGTTCTGCTGTGGCCGCGGCCGCCGATTCGTTACAGCAGACGCAAGCCGGTTTTACTCCGGAAGACGTGCTGCGTCATGTCGATTACCTGTGCCGCCCGGAATTGGCTGGTCGCCGGACTGGATCGGAAGGTGAAAAGCTGGCCACGGCGTATGTGGCATCACTGTTCGATCACTTGCATTTGCAGCCTGCCGGTGACAATGGCGGTTGGTATCAAGAATTTGAATTCACGTCGGGTGTTTCACTGGGCGATGACAATTTGTTGGCACAAAATGGAGTCTCATTCCAAGTTAACAAAGATTGGCTGCCGCTATCGTTTTCACAAACCGGCGAAGTCGCGGCCGCTCCGATTGTGTTTGCTGGGTACGGGATTGTTGCGCCCGCCGCAGACGGTCAGGACGAATACGATTCCTTCGTGCATTTGGACGTCAAGGACAAATGGGTGGTGGCGTTTCGCTTCATGCCGGAGAACATTTCGGCCTAACGTCGTCAGCATCTAGCGCATCATTCCAGCCTTCGTTACAAAGCCATGGTCGCTCGTGACCGAGGTGCTCGAGGATTAATTCTGG
>JAGQOZ010000264.1 GCA_020426955.1 Planctomycetales bacterium | reverse complement strand
CTCGTTGGAACAGCGGCCCCACTTGTGCTCCAGGTGCGTGATCTTCGGCGATTCCTCCTACCCAAACGTCGATCAGATCAACACTGCCAAACACATTGCGTAGCGACTCTTGAACCGAAGGATTTGAAGTTATCTCTTCAAACGACTGCACGGCTGGCAGACCGAAATCGATTCGAGCTTGATTGTAGCTGGGCAACCCCATGTCTCGACCGCGTTGGATGTTGAGCGACGCTAGGTCCAGCCCACCTGAACCAGCTGGACCGAATAAGAAATTGCGGACATCGTCAACCAACTGCGTATCGATCTCCTGAGCAGCCGTACCAGCCATTCCTCGCAGATACGGCTCAATACCATCGGTCTGAACCGGCGTTGGTGTGAAAAATGCGTCTTTCAGCGCTAAGGGCCCACCGGGCAGAGTTTGTCCATTAGCGCCCAATCGCTGAACTTCGCTACCCAGTTGCGTATGTCCAACTCGAAATGCCGCCACGGCAAACAGGCCACTTTCGTCTGGACGAACGTCACTTTTATATCCGGTGTAAGCAGGAATTGCGTTCGCGCCAAGCAGCAAGGGTAGGTATTCAGAATACGTGATCTGCTGAATGATGGCGCCAACGGTCCTGCGTGCCTCTTGAAAGATTCTTTCGTCCGTCCAAGTTGGATTCGCCGTTTGAAATTGAGTGGCAAGGCGATTGTGTTCTCGAACCAACAAAGTATGCAGCGACAAGAGAGCGACGTTCTCGTTCGCGCGAACATCACCCGCCGCGAACAGTAACGCAGGATCAATGCGACCTTCATTGTCGTTTTCCAACACGCCAGCTGGGAACGTCGTGGTGTTGTTCCGCGGTAAGAGTGTCGTGTTGCCGGGACCGGAACTGGTTTTCAATCTTCCACCCGTACCCGTCCTTAAGGCCGTAGCTCGTTGAGTATCCGAACCGTACACAACACTCGCATCCAGAAAGCTCGAAACCAGATTCGGATGCTGCCTGGGATTTTCGATACTGTCGCCCGTGGCAACATCATATCGAGCTCGCCGCAGGCGAATTTCCTGCGTGCCGGTGTTAAATGGATCCAGCAGACTATCACCGCTGGGAACGGAAATATGGAACGACTCCGTTGGTACCAGCAGCGTTGGCAGCGATATCGTAAACGAACCATCAGCCGAAGTCGTCGCACTAAAGCCGCCGAGTTCCACGGGAACGCCAGAGATAGCATCGCCCGAAACATCTGTCACGACACCGGACACTCGAGTTGTCTCCACGGAATCGGGGGTTACGCTGACAACCAGCGGCCGACTGACCGACAGCGCTCCGTCACTAGCCGTGACGGTCAAGGAATACGTTCCCAGTTGGTTCAGGTCCGGGTAGATGCGTAGTTGACCGTTGGGCAGTAGCGTCAGATTGGGAAACTGTTGGTTGGCACTGAAAAGCGAATAGGTCAATTCGTCCCCGTCCGGATCGGTCGAATTGAAGGCTATGGTGGTCGATTCGCCCGGATGCATATCTACCGGTGACAATCCAGGCATGATCGGCGAGCGATTCGGCCCGCCGACTAAAACAGTCGGAGCCAAGATGAAACGATTGGACTGAGGAACCAATAATTCCAACCTGACAGGATGCGAGACGTCGCCCGGAAGAAGTCCTCCGGCAGGTACGGCGTTTTGGATATTCAAATAAGGCGTACCGTTGGGTAATGCTGCAGACCGGTTGGTCACCTGAACGCTGGCAGGAAGATTGGGAAAGGTGACAACCATCTGTCGGCCCGTCGCTGCCGAACCGACATTTTGCACTCGCAGCTCGGCTTCATAACGATCGGTTGTCGAATGGTACCGCACATTACTCAACAGGGGCCTTAACGACGTCGACGCTGACAAACCAGCAACCGCGATGGCGTCTCCGGGTCTGAGCGCCATTTCTCCGCCGCCGACAACCACAGCCAGATCGGTCGGCGCGGCAACATACGTACTCTCAACGGGGCCAATCGCGGCTAACGTTCCGCTATCTCCGTCATTGCCCAACAGCTGGAAAACCAGCTTGCCTATAGTGCCGTCTGGAACACCGGAAACATCAATCTGGACCGTGTTCCCGTCAAAGCGCACTTTGCCAGCCGGAAAGGCTGCCCCTTGGGATGAAAGCGAAAACACCGGCGTTCCGGGAATTCCGCCGTCCATCAAGAATTTGGATGGGTCAGCAGCATCGACCAAATATACCAAAAGGCGATCTTCCACGGCCGGATTGGCCGATGCGAGGTCCAGCTTCAGTTCTACGTCGAAAACCAGCCGTTGTTGGGCGAATTGACTGTCAAGCAAGATCTCGGTGGCGGACTCCGAATAGAACGAATTCACTTCGCTCAAGAGAACGCCGCCTTCGGGTGCGGTTCGTGAAAAGGATTGAGTTTGTCGAGCTTGACTGTTGTTAATATCACAAACGGTGACCTGAAACTCGCTGGAACCGAGCGGTAATGGAACATGATTAAATTCGAAGTAGCCGTTTCGGTCGGCCACCGTCATCTCGCCCGTTTCGTCTAGTATGGCGACAACAAACGGTTCCGTCTGACCAACCAGTACAACACTTCGTGACGAAGATTCATACAGTCGAGATGGGTCACTTCGCGACGATTCGGAAAGCTGAAGGTTTTGGACGTGCATGGTACGAAAGCCCTGTTCGTACCCGCCCGCCTGAAAAGCGGAAACCAGATCGCTGGTCGTAAACTCGCCGTCGCCGTTCCAGTCTCCAGTTGTCCAAGTCGAATTCTGCGCTATCGAATCCTCATACGTTCCTTGCTGAAAAACGAGCACCAAATCGGCTGACGAAAATTGGCCGTCGACATTGGAATCACCAAAAAAGGTCCGACGCAAGCCTTCCACCCACGCTCGTCTATCGGCATTATCCAGACTTCCGCTTTGATCAACATCAAACCGCAAGTCCTGAGATCCTTGCTGGATTTCCGCCGTCAGCAAATCGATATCGTTAGGGGCCAGCGTGCCATTTTCATCAAAATCACCCAACTGCAAGAGCAATTCGACAGCCAAATCGCTTGCCATTAAGTGACGGTCTTCCAACTGTTCGATTGGTCCACGTGGCACGGTTCTCAATTTTTGTTTTTGCCGATTTCGATAAGACGCTTTGGTCTTCAAGTTCATTTCCTTTAGGTTAGCGAATGCAAGCCATCATCAGTTGGCGTCCGTTCTTTACGACCTAGCGAATAGAAAAATGCAGTACATGGCTAGACACGCCATGGCCATGCCGGGCACCCACAGCAGAAACCGGGCGAAGGAGACCATCCCAGCACGAGTGCCCAGGGCGCCAAGCATGGTGGTATTAAGAAACGAAACCAACAAACAAATCTGGGTTGTTATCAGCAGCATGATCGCTTGAGATCGTTCCGGCGGGGGGAACGCAAAAAGCAGCCCAACCGTACCTAGACAAGACAGCGATTGAAACGCCGCACACAACATCACAATCAGTCGTTCCTGGTGGGGGTCGTCTACCATCGTCGTTGCTGTACCCTTTCAAAAATTAATCTGCTGACCGTTCGCTTCCAACAGCATTTTCCGTTTGCAGCCGTCACTGTCGTTAACGCAGTTTGCCGTCGACGGTGAGACGCGGCGAGAGACTTCGCGTTGATTTTGGTAAGGGCGGAAAACCATTTGCCATCGTCCTAGGCGTGACCGAACTAAAATACCGCCGCGCGAAGTATCGTTTTTTCAGAAAGTCGACAATTGCATTGCGTTCCTACGTCGACTACGATCATGCCAGCGAATTTCTGGCGTTGCCTGGCAAGAATTTGCGGCGGTTTCAGGCGGAGTTATCGCTTCATGAAAAAGAGAGCGAGATGAATGCGTCGTCTACTTCCGAATCGGAAAAGGATTCTTTCGAATCAGACGTCAACACAACCGTCGCGTTGATCATGGCTGCTCGTAATGGTTCGTCCGAGGCCTTAGGACAACTGCTGGAACAGTACCGCGCTTATTTGTTGGTGGTGGCGCATGACGAAATGGATGCCACATTCAGGGCCAAAGCGGGACCTTCGGACATGGTGCAAGAAACGTTGCTGGAGGCGCAGCGAGATTTCCAGCGGTTCCAGGGCATGCGGCCCGATGATGTGGTGCGTTGGCTGCGAGGAATCCTGCAGAACAACATCGTTGATGTCGCGAGACGTTTCCGTACCGCCAGACGAGAAGTAGGCAAAGAGCGTCCTCTGCCAGTTGACACCGGTAGTGACGTGGAGGGAGAACTGGCGTCCGATACCGATTCTCCCGAGATCAAGGCCATTGCCAAGGAAGACGCATCGGCGTTGCAGCAAGCGATTGTCCAACTACCGGCGCACTATCGGCTTGTGATACAACTTCGCCACACGGAAGGACTCGGTTGGAACGAAATCGCACGTCGAACCAACCGATCGACGGACGCGGTGCAGAAACTTTGGGTGCGAGCCCTACTGCAACTTCGTTCGCATCTACCGTTCGAATGATTTCAACCTATGAACACCGGTGACAGACTGGAGCACGAAGAAGATCAGCTGCGAAGTTGGCTGGTCGAATATGACGATGCTCTGGCGAACGGAACTAGTCCGGCGGCGGGAACCAGCGATCACTCCGTAGCGCCAAATGATACTACTCGGCAACTGGCCCATCTGTTGGATCGAATGGCGACGGTCTGGCCTCGTCAATCTTGGCAGAACCTGGATCTTCAGGATGCCTGTGCCGACAAAGCCCCGGCACAAATTGGTCGGTTTCAAATTGAACGTGAAATCGGCCGAGGTGGCTTTGGCATTGTATTCCGCGCGGTCGATCCACCGTTGGGACGCATAGTGGCCATCAAGATGCCTCGCCTGGAACTGCTGCTGTCGCCCAGCTTGCGCAGGCGGTTTGTCCTGGAAGCCCAAGCGACGGCGGCGTTGGATCATCCTCACATTCTGCCCTTATATGAAGCGGGGCAAGACGGCAGCGTATGCTATATCGTCAGCATGTACTGCCCCAACGGAACGTTAGCTGAATTTCTGACATCCAATGAACTATCGTTATCGATTCGGCAAGCGGTCGTGTTGGTTTACCAGCTTTCCAACGCTGCACATTATGCTCATTCGCAAGGAATCCTGCACCGAGATATCAAGCCGGCCAACGTGTTGCTGGACTTTCGGCAAGCGTCCAGTGCGTTCAGAGAATCGCTGCCATTTATTGCTCGTCTCACCGATTTCGGTTTGGCCAAAATACAAGCGGACGAATCAGACAACGTCAGTCAAATCCATCATGACACGCATTCCACCGGTACGGGCGTGATGATCGGCACGCCTCGTTATATGGCACCTGAACAAGTCGAAGGGCAAACGAGGTCAATCTGCCCAGCAACGGACGTGTATGGTTTAGGAGTCCTGTTGTATGAGCTTTTGACGGGAACACCTCCATTTCCGGGGGCCAACAAAGTGGAAACGTTGCGCCGAGTCTTAACGGAAGATCCCTTACCGCCGCGCCGCCTGCGTCAAGAAATTCCGGCCGACCTGGAAGCTATTTGCCTGCACTGTTTAAATAAGGCCCCAGCGCAACGCTACATTTCCGCCGACGCGCTATCAGAAGAATTGCAACGCTTCTTGCAAGGCATTCCCACTTGCGTACGTCCACTTAGCCGGATTGCCAAAGTCGCTCGTTGGGCTCATCAGAGACCGGCAATTACGGCCCTGTCCGCCACGTTGCTGGCGGTTGTGGTGTCGGCGATTTTGGGACTGGCCAGTTATTCGTGGAAGCTGCGAAATTACGCCGACGCGTTGCAGGCTTCGTCACTTCGCGATCAGAAAAACATACAAGCAATTGAACAGCAACGGAAACGTGCCATCGCCGGCGAATTAGAAGCTCGACAATACGCCCTGGCTAGCGATACGATTCGGGCGTTTCGCATGTGGACGGAAGGGCAACCCGAGCGGATGCGAGAAGTGCTATCGCGCATGCGCCCGACGGAAGGCCAAGTTGATATTCGTGGGTTCGCGTGGCGCTATCTGTGGGCCCTGTCCGGCAACATCATCGATTTTTCTGGCAGTGAAGCGGGTAAATACGGCGTCCGATTTTCTCCGGATGGACAGCAGTTTCTAGCGTGGAGCACGCTTTCGACAGATAACCGTGTTTCCATCTGGCACATGCCTACTCGAGAACGAATCTTGACGATCAAGTTGAAAGACAGACCCGTTGCGGCCACGTTTAATCAAGATGGTTCTGCGGTGATTACAGTCGACGCCAGTCAAACCGTTTGTACGTGGAAGGCACTCACCGGCGAAAAAATTGACGAAACCTATCTTGAAGATCTGCCTGCCCATTTGCCTTCTACTGATGACCGCTTGGCCTTATCACACGACGGAGACTGTTTGGTTTATGTGCCGACTCGACAGAGTGGAAAAACACTGATTTCGGAGAAACTACGTATCTGGAATACTCAAACACGTCAGGTACGAACGGTGCTCGATTCGTTTCCTCACTCCGTGTATGCAGTGGCAATATCCCCCGACGCAAAATCAATTGCCGTCTCTGCTGTCGACCATGGTGAATGGCCTAACGTACTGGTCATTGATGCCGAGACCGGAGTCACGGAACATACGTTGTCTCATTGGGGAGCTCATTTCCATGACATCACATTTTCCCCCAACGGGCGACTACTGGCTGGCGGAAGTTACCTTCGCAAAGGCTTTGCTGTGGTCTGGGATTTGGCTACTAGCGATTCGCTCTACTTTGAACAAGAAGGGACCGAACCAGTGGTTCACGTCGCCTTTTCTCCTGACGGAGGACTGCTGGCGACTAGTGGTCTTCAGGATTCGGGCGAAGAGCCATCCGAAAAAATTCGGCTAGTTGATCTATCAAGCCGCCAAGTGGTTGCGGAACCGGCGACATTGGGGCAGAACATCGGTCAGCTTGCGTTTTGCCCAACTGGCGAATACTTGGCCTACGCAAGCAAAGGCGCCACTTTGCGTATGTGGAAAGTTCAGCAAAATCACGAAGTAGATTCGATCCAGGCACATTCCGCCGAAGTCTGGTGCAGCACGTTTTCTCCAAACGGTCGTTTGTTCGTGACCACCAGCGACGACCACCAAGTCAAACTCTGGGACACTGACAGCAACGAACTAAAATCAACGTTGTCAGGTCATGAGTCGCTGGTTGTCCGAGCACTCTTTTCGCCCAACGGTGACAAATTGGTGACCGCCGATTTTGAAGGAGTCATTCATGTTTGGGATGTCAAAACCGCTGGCTTGCTTCATACGTTAACAGATCACCAAGGGCCGGTGCGAAGCATTGCCATTCGATCCAATGACGGCGTCTTGGCGAGTGCTGGTGATGATCGAACGGTACGTTTGTGGGATCTGGATACGGGAAAGCGATTGCATTCGTTGCCTGGGCACGAAAACAAGGTTCGATCCGTTGTATTTCTTCCGTCGGATGGGCGATTGGCGTCTGCGGACAATTCCGGATTCATCTACATCTGGGCTAAGGACGGTCAACTGGAGCGTCGTTGGCGAGCGGCCGAAGAGATTCAATCACTGGCGGCTTCTGCAAACGGCACCGTTTTGGCCGCAGGCAGTAAACTCGGCAACATCCTGATTTACCAACTACCAAGTGGTGAACTTGTGCGTCAAATTTCTGGCAAGCCCTATTCGGCACTTTCCTTAGCCATTTCTCCAGACGCCCGCACATTGGTCACTGGCGGCGAAGACGCGGCCGTAACGCTATGGCACTTAGACACTGGGCAAGAGCTATTCGCACTTCCTGGAGTAAGGGCGCAAGTGAACAGCCTCGCTTTTTCCCAAGATGGCCAGGTGCTGACGGCGGCGTTACACGATGGCACCGTGAAGTTCTGGCACGCCCCCAACTCGAAAGAGAAGGCATATCACAAATAGTTTGCACCGCAAGACCTTCCAAACGGCTCACTTGTGGCGAACAACCTGTGAATTTCAATTCTGAGTTCTGGATGACGCCGACTTGAGCCTAGAAAACCAGGCCTTTCAGGCGGACACAGAATGGGAATGCACCCGCGATCTCTTTGAAGTTCGCAACAATCTCCTGCCATTGGCCGTTGCGAAGCATCGTGCGGTACATGCGATACAGCGAGACGCGTTCTTCGGAATTCAAGCCTTGCGCCGCCAACGCCAGCGAAATGTGATGCGTCGCGTGACAGCAGTCGAGAACCTCGTAGATGCGCACTCTGCTTTGGGAGCCGCAAGTCGAAGGTAGGAACAAGAACTCCACGCAATTTGAAATCTACGTCCAGTATCCGTTTCTTGCAATTGTTTACGTAGGCTCCATTCCTTTTTTCGTTGCGCTTTATAAGGCGATTCGCACATTGGGCTACGTCCGAACAAATCAAGTCTTATCGACGAAAG
>JAGQOZ010000263.1 GCA_020426955.1 Planctomycetales bacterium | reverse complement strand
GTTGGTGGAACAGATCTTGCCGTCCAGTATCGAATCCAAAATTGTGTATTTGGATTTTCAACGCAAAGTGAAGCCGGAGCAATTAGATACGATTCGCACCAGCATCTACGAACAGTTTGATGAAAAGCAGCTGCCACTATTGATTGAAAAAGCCAACGTCAAGAATGTGGCGGAATTGGAAGCTAAGATGCGAGCAGTCGGGACAACGCTGGATAAGACTCGGCGCATGTTCTTTGAACAAGTGGCAGCTCGTGAAGCCATTCGCAAACGAAGCGAAGATAAACATTTCACCGTGACGCCTGACCAGTTGTTGTCATATTATCAGGAACACATGGCCGAATACGAAATTCCCGCTCGTGCCAAGTGGGAGCAGTTAACGGTCGAACTCGGGCGCTATCCTTCTGAACAAACCAAGGCGGAAGCATTTCAGAAGATTGCCAAGATGGGCAATGCTGTTTACTACGGAGCTCCGTTTGCCGAAGTGGCCAAACGAGATTCGGATGGGCCAACTTCGTTGGATGGCGGCCAGTATGATTGGACCACGCCCGGTAGTTTGGCGTCGGCGGAATTGGACAGGGCGGTGTTTTCGCTGCCGCTGAACGAGCTGAGCGAAATCATTGAAGACGACAATGGCTTTCACATCATCCGCGTGACGCAACGAGAAGACGCGTCGCGAGTTCCGTTCGAAGGAAAAGCCCAATCGGAAATTCGCCAGAAGCTGGAAGAAGAACACAAGACTAAACTAGCGCAGGAATATATCGATCGTTTGAAGGAAAGCACCTACGTCTGGAACTACTTCGAACAGCAAGAACAAACGGCCGGTGCTGCCAATCGAGACGCGTTCGATCGGTAATCTTGATAGGCTACAAGATCGAAGTAGACTTGGATATTGTCGAATGAAACTATCTTCTTGAATGGGACGCCCCGGTGTTCGCTAAGTTATCCGAACTGCGTGGAATGCAACTCTGATTACTTCGTCGCGTCCATTGGTGAATCTTTGTGATAAGTCAATAAGAAGATTGACGATTCAACATGTATATCATCACGCAAGACTTTGTCGACCGACTTGCAGCAGAAGGTTACGACCTCTGGACCATTTCTCAGTGGACAGAATGGCTCAAACATGTCCCTTCGCTGGAGACTGCTGCGAATCGTCTAGCCGTAGCATTTTCCGATGCTCGTTTGAACGGTGGTATCGGTCTGCGGCTAGCAGATGCAATCGATTCGTATGCCGATGTCGCTGAGCAAGAAATAGCGGCTTCGGCCGACCAAGAGCACGCGAATAGTTCCTGGCAGCGCATCACACCAGAAGAACTCAATCAATACCATGTTGCGCCATGCTATTTCGATGCGGAAGGTTTTCTATTCCACTTACCGGCGTTTCTGATCGCCGAGTTAACCGGAAAACACGACCACGACTTCATCCGCAACAACCTACTCAGCGTGCGACAAGATCAGAACTGGATACCATTGCTCAATAGCCAGCAACGAGATGCACTGGTTGAGATCCTTGAATTGCTAAAATACCACCCAGGTTTTACAGATCGTCCCAAACAATTAAATGATCAGATCGCAAGGTTGAAATTAGAACTCCTATGACGCTGCGTTTGCTTTTGTGTCACTCTTGCAGGTACGGCAGCGTCGGTAGCTTTCGCCTCGCGCAACCAGACCTGTCGGATCCCTACGGCGGTAGGCAGTTCAATACTTTGTGAACGAACACAGAAACCCTTACGCTTCGCCAACTTCGGATATTCGTTCCACAAGTAAGGACGTTCACGGCGAACCTTTACCTAGAAGACCAAATTACGTCTCCGAGTCTCTTTTTCTATTAGTCGCAATCTTCGCCGTGGTTTCATCGCCCGATGCCAACGACATAGGTGTTTATGTGGCGGTTGTTTGGCTAAGCGGCTGGTTGAGTTCGCTGATCTACCAGCGAATCCGGATTAGTCGCAGCATCAAGCCGATGCGAGGAACGGCCATGCTGGTTGGATTAGCATTTGCGATGCTTATGACCAACACCATGAATTCGCAGCCAGTCGCAATCGTCGCAGGCGTTATCGCAGCAGGAACGGTCTCTCTCTTTCGATTTAACCGTCAGTAGCCTATAACCAGTCGGTAAGCCGATTCCTGACCTTGGCCGATTCCCGCCTCGCGTAATCGAACGGGCGCTGGACGATCCAACATTCATGGGACGTACAATAGTCTTCTGGCAAATGATCGTTTAACAAACCGGATTTGAATCCACGATTCCACCCGGGAACTAATACTCATAATGAATACGATTCATTGGATCCTATTATTATCGACGTCGATTGCCTTGCAGGGAGGTTGTCAAGAACAACAAAAGGACTGGTTTCGGTTCGGAAACCGGTCTGTGGACCAAATGTTGCCTGAGCTGGAAAAATCAGATATTTCGTCGCTTCGTCTAGAAAACGCCGAATTGACGGAGCGGCATATTGAGATTGTATCCGGGATGAAATCGCTCAAAGTTCTCCACTTTTCAAATGTCGATTTCCCTGATTCGGGGTTAGGTCGATTGAAGGAACTAAAACAATTAGAATCATTAATAATTGAACCGAGTCTGAATCCGGATAGAAACACGGAAGATTTTCTAACTGATCGTGATCTCGATTTCCTAATGGACCTTCGAAATTTGAAACAAGTGCGTCTGGTGTCGAAGGGGGGGGTGACAAGATTCGAACTTGCGACCTCTACGTCCCGAAGTCATCCAATCGGCTGCAAAACATGCAAAAAACACGAGAATTCCAGTGTTTTCTTCAGTCTACAAATCTCTCAAAACTCTGCAATACGCCTGATTTTCGGTTCAAACTCTGCAATAACTCTGCAATGATCCGTCGCCCTGAGTTAGTCGGTACGACTGAAGGAATCTTTGAGTGCTTGAACAGTCACTGTAGCCAACCGCATTCTTTTCGACTTGACACCTTTCTTGCATTAGAAGATGCCATCGAATTCAATGTCTTCACTCATAATCGTGTCAATTGCCTGAGAACGCTTCGCCTGCAGACGAACATCTTTTCGATTCAAATCAAACGACACTACTTGACCAAGATCGCGTCGGCAAAACTGTCGGCTATCTTGCTGTCCTTGGTTGAAAACCGTTTCGACGCTGTCGTCTTGATCGACGTCCTGCACCTCGCCAGAGATTTCCAGTAAGGCTTGGGACAACAATTCGGCGCGGTAAGCGGCACCCACGCGTGCGTAAAGGGCTTCTGGGTCGCCATGCTCATCATCAATCGAGAAAAGGAGGTCCTGCGAAGAGAGTTGTCGTCGTGCGATTCCAGGAGCCAGAAATGCGTTCATCACCGAATCGACTGCGGAACTGTGGGCAAGTCCAATTACATGCCCCAGTTCGTGAGTCAGAACCGTCTGAAAATCAAACTGGTTGGGCGAGATTTCCGTTTCATTGCCAAAGTACCAGTTCCAGGAACTAAGAATCGTAACGTTCCCGTAACCCGATGTACAACCGAGTACGCCGTCGGCTGCAGAACCACAATCACTTGTCGAATCAACGTGTACAACAACTACTACATCGGCAGCAGCTATGTCCGTAGACAATAACATTCCGAAGTCCGACAATCGAAAATTGAGTTCATCAATGGACTCTGCGAGCGTCGCTGACAGGCCCTCGTCAACATTCGCTGGTAGCGCGACGCTGTTTGTCAACTCAACACCAATCGTCCCAACAACTAATTCTGCTGCCTCCGAAATGGAAACACTAGGTTCAGTTGAGCCAATATCCGTTTCGCCAGCCAGCGTTCTTAACGCCGTTCCATCGCCAGCTTCAATAGATTGGATAACGTCGTTGATTGCTGTCAAGAGGTCTTGGCCGTCGACGCTTGGAAGTTTGCCTGAATTGATGAAGGCATTGATTTGATTTACCAAGGCATTCAACTGATTGAGTGCGGAATTGAGATTTCCTTTCGAGATCTTGTCAATCGCATTCTCTGCCTTTGCTATCAACGGTCGAACGTTGTTCGAGGCTAGATTTCCACTGCTTGCTAGGTCATTTATTTGGTCAATGATCTCAATTAACTGGTCCGAACCGTTTAGGACGTGAATCAGTATGACGGTTGATTCGAAATTGCCGTCATCGTCGAATGTGGACACAACGAACGAATCAGATCCCGTGAAATCAAGGGCGGGTTCGTATGTCCACGTACCCTCTGGAGTAACCGTGGCAGATCCGGCCGATGGTCCGGAGAACAAAGCAAACTGTGAACCAGTCGATCCATCCAACACATCGCTAAACGCAATTGTACCGGTAGCGACAGAGTCTTCGGCCATCGAAACTTCCAAATCACCATCCCATGTTCCAAAGTCGTTAACTTGCCCAACGGAAATCGTAACAGTCTGAAACGCAGATGAGACTCCTGCAGAATCTGTTACCTGATACTTAAAAGTATCAATGCCGTTGAAATTGCTACTTGGTACGTAGGTGAACGTGCCGTCGCTATGATTGGTCACCGTGCCCAGCGTGCCCGTGGTGTCGATACCGAACGTATGCGAATCAGTCGCATCGACATCGGTAAACAGAGCATTCACGGTCACTGCCGGACCATCTTCACTGGCCGAACCAGTCACATCCAACGCCACAGGAGCATCGTTCGCACCGGTGATACTCATCGTTACCGTCGCCGTGCTGCTGGCACCCTGATTGTCCGTCACCGTGTAGGTAAAGCTGTCGGTGGCTGTTTCGCCTGCCGCCAGCGATTCGAACGCCCCGGCAGGATCGTAGGTAAACGTCCCGTCGCTATGATTGGTCACCGTGCCCAGTGTTCCGGTGGTGTCGATACCGAAGCTATGCGAATCAGTTGCATCGACATCGGTAAACACAGCATTCACCGTCACTGCCGGACCATCTTCGTCGGAAGTACCTGCTACGTCCACCGCGAGTGGTGCATTGTTCGATCCGGTATCGACGACAGTCACAGCAATCTGTTTTGTCGCAACGCCTCCATCGCCGTCATCCACTGTGAGCGTCACGCCATAAGATCCGACACTATCGTAAGTGTGGGATACTTCGTTTAGATCCGTTGCAACGACAGGAACGCTACCATCTCCGAAATTCCAGGCATAGCTCAATGGGTCAAGAATGCCAGCTGGGTCTGTGGCCGACGAGCTGAACTGTACCGCTTGGCCAACCTGGGCCAGGATGTCCGAATTCGAATATCTTGCCGATACCTCTTGAGTGCTCAAAGCTCGATCATAAATCCGAACTTCGTCCAGCATACCCACCAACGGAAATTGGGCGCTGCAGGGGTAGTTGATTCCTAAGTAATCGTTCGCCGAATGAGCAAACGTGTTCTGCGTCACATCGGCAACCTCACCAACAAGAACGCCATCAACATAAAGCAGGACACGTGAAAAATCTTCCTGGTAGTCTCGAACTCCGACGACATGAGCCCATTCGCCCAATTCAACTGGATCAGTAGCTTCCACTCCAACAGTCTGATCACTCGCATCACGGACTGCAAAGTACGGCAGTCCATTCGAGATAGTAACTGTCTGATGCCTCGGAGAACACGTGTAGTTAGTACTAATAAGAAACTGCGTTGCCAAAGACTCCGTCTTGACCCACAGTTCATAGCTAAAACTGCTGGTGTGTGAATAATCGAGACTCGGTACGCTACCAAGGTTTACAGAACCATTTCCTCCAAATTGAAATGCCCCGCCGACAACACCCGAAACACCTGCTACCGCGTCACCTTGCAAGACGCCGTCCGCTGAGCCGATGGCGTCCGATGCATCAACGTCTCCTGTCCACCAATTCGTAAGCGATTGCTGCAGATCTGTTTGACCAACCGCACTAAGGCTTTCGATCGTAGGAGCAACGTTTTGCACGATTACATTGGTTGTCGCAACGTCCCATAAGCCACTCGCATCTGCTACTCGTAGTCCTATCGTGCGTTCTTCAGCGCCATCCAGGCCCGATGCATCGAATGTGAGTGATACTCCCGTAGCGTCAACGTCAAACGTGATGCCGTCGTAGTCAAAGTCCCATTCGTACGTAGCAATGTCGTTGTTTGGCGAACTCGATCCTGAACCGTCCAAAATAACAAAGGATCCCTCATCAACCAAATACGGCCCACCAGCTGCTGCTCGAAGGCCATTCTGAATCCAAACCTGAAGTGTATTACCGCCGTTGGTCACGGCCGCGACATCTAGTCGCCCATCGCCATCAAGGTCAGCCAAGGAGATGCCGTACGGACTATCGGTCGTAGTGAGACTGGTATTGCTTACGTCAAAAGATCCGTTGCCGTAGCCCAAAAGAAACCGAACTTGATCATCGTCCCGAGTACTTACGGCAATATCATCGAAACCGTCGCCGTTGATATCGCCTACCGCTAAGTCCGTAGGCCCAAGAAGCGAATTGGCCGGTGCTAAACCTTCAAAACCTGAAAAAACGCCTCCTGGTTGGCCTCGATGCAACGAGACCTGATGGCCATGCACGTTTGCAACAACGGTGTCTGGGAATCCGTCACTGTCAAAGTCGTTAACCGCCATTCGGTAGGGATAGGCAGCCGTCGTGTAACTGACTCCCGTCTGGAATGTAAAATCACCGTTACCGAGCAGAATTGCGACAAAATCGTCTTCGGCATCGTTCGAAATTAAGTCGAGGTGACCATCATTGTCAAGATCGGTCAATGCAATGCCATCGATCGTTGCACTGATTGGAAACTCCGAAACCTCCAAATACGTCCCAGTACTAAACCCAGATTCGTCGGCGTTGCCACGAAATATGCTAACCGTACCGGCATTGAAGTTGGATGCGGCAATATCTTTTACTCCATCGTTGTTCAAGTCTCCAATGGCCAGCGAATTGGTCCGGGCGCCCGCCGCATAAAACGAGTAGGGTAAGAAACCACCATTTCCGTCGTTTAGTAGGACACTGATTCCATCCGAAAGTGCCGACGCCACGACAATATCCGCATCACCATCGTCGTCGATATCGTTGCTAACAGTTAGGACTGGACCGCCACCAACGGCAAGAGTCTGAACACTCGAAGAAAATGTCCCGTCTCCTAGTCCGTAGAAAACATCCACGGCGTTCTTGCCGAAACTGCCAACGGCCAAATCTGGAAATCCATCTAGATTAAAGTCAGCAGCCGTTACTGAGTTGGCTTCGGTTAGCCCTGTTCTCATGTCTGTCATCAAGAATTCGAAATTCGCGCTACCGGTAGTCAACATTTGACGAATTTCGAGTCGTTCTCCAGCTAGGTGATGCATAAACAGATATTGCCATCTCGAATTTCGCTCAGCACGACGGCTTCTAGCGAATTCAAGAATCGGTAGCCAACGCGTCAGCGAGCGTTTCGCTTGACGTTGATTTCGTTCTACGGCGCGACGTTGCTTTCGATGGTCCACTAGCTTGCTGCGGCGAAACATGTGATCTTAGCTTTCTATAGGTTGGCAATGGCATATTGCGAATCCAGATCGCAACGTAGTATCAAACGTCTGAGGCACACAAAGTCAGAAGTGTAAGGAGATTGCGAGAAGTTTTCATGTCATCATTTTGCTTACATCTATGGCTCTGTTTCGAGCGAACCGTCTTGCTGTGATGTTAGACGTCGGAATTCACGAAAAATAAACACGACCAGGGAAGTTCGGTCCTTTGCGTTGCAGCGATCAAGAAGTCGCGTCATGTGAACGCGAATTGTGGGCAGCGCGATTCCCAAATCTTCGCCGATCTCCTGATCACTCTTGCCTTCCACAATCAACTTCAGAATTTGCTGCTGTCTTCGCGGTATACCCAGGTGGTCTTGAAGTAATATCCATTCATCGTCCGAAAACAAATCAGCTATTGGATTCATCTTTTTTCTCGGGGTGACAACTTGAAGTCCTAGGCGAATCACGACATGAATGGCAACGCTCGAGAAAATGCGCATTCCCGATTGGCTGCTACAAATGCAGCCAATACCCGTCGATGCAGGCCCTTCCGAATTCAGAAATTTCTTTTCTCAACGTGCCCATAAGGTAATAAGGGAAGAAACTCGCTCACTCCGATCGAGATTTTTTCAAAAAAGCAAAAATCGTATTGTGAATACCCCGGACGAACTTGCATTGCGAACTAAAACCGGGAAAATCCTTTACTGTCTGTTCTCTGTTGCCTTTTGCAGTTCGCAGTTCAAGCAGTGCTGCCAGGCAGAGACCAAGTTGCGATGATCCCGATTTCGCCAAAGATCTACAAACTCCATGGGTATTACGTGCAAGAACATGGAAGAACCTGAAATCATGCCGGGTGCGGCCGAGTTGTTTGATGTGACGCTGGCGGCCATGCAGCAACGAGCTCGTCAGATGTTGCGAGGTTTCCCATCCGTGCATCGGTGGGACGAGACA
>JAGQOZ010000262.1 GCA_020426955.1 Planctomycetales bacterium | reverse complement strand
CCGAACCAAGTGTGTTTGACTTCTTGGACCCAGAAACGATGATCGTCCAAATCGATCACGCCGTTTTCGTCCAAGTCGAAGCGAAGTTCATTTCCCGTGGGCTGCTGCCCGCGTACGACACGCGTGACGAGGTCGATATCGCCGCGATTTAGGAAATCGTCACCGTTCACGTCTCCCGGCATTGATGCGACAAATCTCAGGCCACGTCGTTCGGGATCGAAATCCACTGGAAACCGTGTCCATTGATCGTACGTCGCCTTAGATTCGATTCCTGGTGAATCGTCTCCGAAGTCGACTGTCTGTAATCCAACCGTATCAGAAAGATCGGCCATTCTCAAATTCGCGCCGTATAAACGTGCCTCCGCGAGACGCGCACCGGTTAGCTCGGCACCGGTCAGGTTCGCGAATTGAAACCATGCTTGCGACAAATCCTGGCCGGCAAAGTTCCAGTTTGCCAGGTTCAAGTGCGCTAGCTCAATGCCAGCTAAATCGCCATTCTGGTAACTTTTGGTCGAATAGAGTTGTTCTGCGCGAAACCCTCGTGTCAATGAAAAATCGCCGTCCGAAATGATCGCGCCGGACAAGCTCGCATTCGTTAGATCCGCGCCGGACAAGTGAGCCGAAGACAGGTTGGCTCCATCCAAAATTGCCTGGGCAAGATTGGCATCGGGGAGCACCGCACCAGCGAGGTTCGCCCCGCCCAAATCAGCTCCATTCATCTGAGCCTGATGCAATCGAGCTCGAGTTAGATTGGCATGATTCAAATTCGCGCCCTGCAACGATGCATAGATCAGGACCGCCGTACTGAGATCCTGTTCGTGAAGATCCGCGCCATCCAAATCCATTGAACGAAGATTGACGCCGGAAAGCTGCTTTGTGGCGTAACTTTGCGTTGAAAGAAGTTGCTCCGCAGTGAACCCCTCCGCATCTTCGAACACCGCCCGCGCGATACTTGCTCCCCTGAAATCCACGTTGGTCAAGTTCGAACCCATGAATCGAGCGTCCGACAGATCGGAGTCTTGAAACGACGTGCCGGTCAAATCCACATTGGTCAGATAGGCGAACGCAAGCGTTCGCTGACTCAAGTCCAAGCCTGACCCAGGTACGATTCCCTCGGTGCCTGCGATCACCTGGCCGTTGTCCCAACGGAAGATCCCTTGCTGTAGGTCGATGAAAAGATGAGGGCTGGTGGCCACGTATTCGTTGATTGGCACTCCTCCCTGAAGATTTCCATAGACCGTGATGTCCGCTAACAATTGGTCGGCCGTTAAGTCAGCCGGCAAGATGGGACCAACCTCAAAACTGCTCAATCCTTCTGGCCAGATTTCGAAAAGTTTGAACGACGTACAGACATCAAACAGGCCACCGCGGAAATAGGGATAGCAATTGTCATACGTGGCATCAAACCATCCACCAGTAGATTCGATGCCCATCAAGGTCAATTCTTCACCACCCGTATCCACGGACAAATGCCCGATTGCCGGATTGTAAACAAGGGTAATGGCTTGTGGAGTCGATCGTGATTCGACCACCGTTAGCGTCAGCCTGTCGTCTGGGATCTGACTCCGTAGAGGGCTACCATGCCACAACAGGCTGACGCAGGTAACGGCAAAAACACAGCATTGGCTTCTAAACATCTTCATTTTCCTTTTCGAACACGGAACACCCTTCTGCATGTTCTCGACGCGTTCATGTCGTCGCGAGCCGCACTTGACGACCGACGACGTAGAAGAAAAATTGCCGTGCCACATCCAGCTATCATCGCCACCGACGGTTCCGGCACGACGTAAAGATGAGGCGACGTTGACACATAATTCGATAAAGGACCGCCGCCCACCCACGAACCGTCAACGGAAAGGTCCCGGATCACCTCTTCCGCCGTGAATCCTGGCAGATAGGAAGAACCAAAGTCGACCGAATCGAATCCGTCCGGTCGAAGTTTGAACAGATGGCATATTCCCACATCGAATTCGCGAGGTTGCGGGCCCAGGCAAATGGAGGCGGAACGAATATCGATAACGGTAAGTAATTCCCCGCCTCCGTTGGCTGAAAGACTCCCGTCACTGGGATCGTAAACGATCGTTGCCGCACGTGGTGTAAATGCTTCAGTAGACAAAGTTAGCGAGTCGGCAAAAACGCTAGCCGAGCACGTCATGCTGATGAGTACGACCCCGAAACATCGTGTGCAAACAAACATCATGACTTGCTCCTTCGTCCCGCGAAGAGCACAAGACTGTGACTTCGAACGCGTGCGAGACTCAGAGACGTTAGAACGCCAACCAACACAAGGCCGGAAGGTTCAGGCACGGAACGAGTTTGCAAGGAACCTGCCTCGTAGCCGCCATCCTGAAAAGCCGCGACAAGGTCGCTGGTGTCAAATTCGAGATCCCCGTTCCAATCGCCAGTAGCCCAGGCCGAATTCAACAAACTGGCGTCTTCGTACTGGGCTGCCTGAAACACGGCAGTCAGATCCGAACTATTAAATTCCCCGTCCAAGTTCGCGTCACCGAACCACGTCTGCTTTGTGTCCTTGATCCATGCTCGACGATCCAGCTGATCGACCTGTGAATCGTTGTTTAGGTCGAACCGCCCGCGACCGGGGTCGTTGCCACTATAGTACGTCGCAGCAGTTAACGTGAGCAGATCAATGTCGGTTGCATCCAGCGAATCGTTCGCATCGAAGTCACCGGCCGAAGATTCTTCGAACGTCAGGCCATTCGCGGCGGGGTCAAATTCTTCGGGAAACCACGTCCACTGATTGTACACCGTGTCGGTCGAAAAGACGGCAGCAGACAATCCGACGGTATCGACCAAGAACACGTTCTTGAGATTCGAACCCGACAAATCCGCGCCGGTTAAAGTGGAATCGCGCAGATCCGCGTTGGCCATATCCTGGCCTGCGAAATCCCATCCAGTCAGATCGTTGCGGCGCAAGCTGACGCCTCGTAGATTCTGCTCCTGGAAGCTGGCAGTGGTACTCAACTGTTGCCATGTGAATCCTCCAGATGTGGTCCCAGAGAAATTCGCACCACGGATGTCTTGTCCGGAAAAATTCCAATCGGCCAACACGTTGTCAGCGAGCCCGATTCCGCGAAGGTCCTGCCGCTGGTAGCTTGCCGTGGAATAGAGTTGTTCCCGACTGAAGCCGCGCGAAGTCGTATTCGATAAGTCGGCATTTGCCAAGTCAGCGCCGAACAAATTTACCTCCGTCATGATGGCGTTGGACAGTAACGCTCCGTTCAAATTCGATCCCGCGAAGCTGGAATGGCTAAGATTCTGAGATGCGAACACGGCCCCGGCAAGCTGCATACCGGCCATCGACAGGTTGGGGCCCAGAATAATTTCATCTGTCTCTGGAACCAATTTGGCCGTTCCTTTATGAAATACGCCGCCTTCGTGAACACCACCGTAAAGATAGGGATGACGTCCTTCGTACAATCCAAACGCTTCGCCAAACGGCGGCTGATAAAATCCTGCAATCGTGAGGTCTGCCAGTAGATCAGCCATGCTGAGGCCAGGAGGTAGAATTGGCCCGATATCTGTACCTGTAAAACCATCGTTTCGAAAATCGAAAATCCGACACGCTTCGACAACTTCATTCCTTCCGTCTCGATAGTTTTCCGGAATGATGTTCGACGTTTGAAATTGACACGACTGAGACCGAAGATCCAGCAACGACAAATCCTGGGGCACCAGAACCGAAACGTTGCCCGATGCCGCGTCATACACTATCGTCGCGGCGTTCCCATTATCCAGCGACGGCGTCGGAATGGGTGTCACTTGACCATTCGCAAGTCTAGCGCCCCATACAACAGCCACCACCACAAACGCAAACCCTGACTTTTTCATCTCTCGTCTCCCACCATAAACGCAATGCACATGATTCGGAGCCACTTCTGGCGGCCCCAACACTCGGGTCTTCAATCGAGTAATCAAAACGTGCGGCGAAATCCGGACAGAAAACGAGTAGCAAAATGAAGTTTTTTTCTTCTTGCACGAACAGCATAACGAAAAAACAACCGCTCACTTTGAAGACGGCAGCTTGGCGAAACAATGCATTGAGCACGGGCGACCAGCACGGCCACTACGAAACTGAATTCGTGGACTTCGTGCTTGCGTCTAGCGAAAAAGAAGATACACCGCTGTTTAGACGGTGAAAGTAGGCTACTTCGAACGAACGGCCTGGTCATTCCGCCCTACCGCATCACGAGGACTCGAAAAGCCATGTTATGCTTCCATCCTCATCGAGAAAAAACGCGAATACGCCCAAGTCGACCACGTGAAAACCCTTTTCATAATCGAATGCTTCGTCACTATTCACCCAGGCAGGTGCTTTCTGCCAAGAAGGCCAAATTGGACCAAGCTGGAAAAGAAAGCCTTTTTTACCAGGTGGAGTGTCATGAACTAGCTTGGGTGATCCACCGATTTTCGGCCCATCCAAAACTAATGATTCCCATTCATCACTTGAGAGAGAATCGGACTTAGCGTCGAACAGGTCTGGGTAGTCTGCTGTTCTGTAAATTGTCGCATAGTATTCATGAAGACTAACCGTGGAAACCGATATCTGTTCATCACGTTCCACGTCGGTGTCGCACCAAACAAACGATAAGTGCTCTGGATTGATACAAAACCATTCACCATCTTTGTTGGAATCGGACAATATCAAAAGCAGAGGCTTCGGAGTTCGAACCAAATCGGACGAGTCTGAAAAATTGATTTGCGCCAAGAAATAGAGCGAGTTGCCGTTCTGATCGTGCGGCCAACTTCGATTCTTTGGCCAAAATGGCTGGCCACCTACTTTTGAAATGTCGGGCCGGGGCGGATTGCCAAATCCAAACACAAACGCATCACAAGCAACGCTTGTCCCTTGCCGTAGTCCATATTCGTCACGAAAGCGTTCGTACATTACCATGCCCCGCGGAGAAGATGACGACGAAAGTTCGAGGTCTTCTTCACGAAACAATTCTCCCGCGCGGTGCATGTCAAACTTCGGGTGTGTGAACCCCAAATCGATTTCATAGAGCGGGTTCATGCCCCCGACCCTTTGCTTCCGCAAGATTCCAAAAATCGGTCGTATGAGTTGGACATGGTTCGACACAATCACGACACAGGTCGCTGGCTATTCCGCCGTGGTTTCCCAAATCGGTTCAAGCGTCAATTTCTTGGGATCGACCACCACATGTTTCACTCGGCGGCGTTTCCAAGTGTAGGTCATGTGCACCAAACCGTCGGCGGTTTGAATGATGGCCGGGTACGAATATTCGCCTTCTTCGTTTTCCAGAACGGCAGCTGCTTGCCAAGTCTTGCCGTCACTGGAAACCGCCAAGTTCAATGGCGAACGACCTTTTTCCGTGTGGTTGTAAATCATGATGTGCCGACCATCGCTCATGGTCGTGGCATCAAAACCGGAATTTGGATTAGGCAAGTTGGTCGCTTCCGGGCCAGACCACGTCATGCCTCCGTCCGCCGACGCAACCTGGACAATTCGCTTTTGGCGACTGCGACACAAAGCCATAACCGTATTGCCGCTACGAATAAACGCCGGTTGGATAATGCCAAAGTCTTCACCGGAATTGACGGGCGGAGTTCGCCACCAATGCTGGCCGTTATCCGGAGTTGCCTCGAAGTGAACTCGCCAACCTGCGTGTTCGCTGCTGGAACCGCACAGAATCAAATCCGGTGTCAATTGAATCGGCTTGTTCTTGATTGGCCCCAAGATTCCTTCGGGCAAGCGGACGGGATTAGACCACGATTTGCCGCCGTCGTTGGACGTAATTAGTTCGCCCCACCATTCTCGAGGGTTCGGGCCGACTTTGTAGAACAACAGCAACGGACCTTCTGTCGGCTGGAACAGCACGGGGTTCCAGCACGGATAACGATCCACGTCACCTCCGTCCTGATTGCCGTTGGCCACTTCTACCGGTTCAGTCCACGTGCCGTTTTCTAATCGAGCAACCCAGATGCCGACGGACGGATGCTTTTCATGTTCACCGCCAAACCAAGCCGCCACAATTCCGTGACCAGACTCTTCGATGGTGGAAGCATGGCACTGCGGAAACGGAGCATCCGTATAAATGAATTCGCTGGTCACAATTGCTTCATTGGCGGTTAAGCGAGCGACCAAGCCGCACCCCAGAATCATCATTCCCAACAACCAACTTTTTCGAACCATCTGATCCACCTCGATCTTCATGAGTTTGCCAACGATCTAATCAACTACCAAGAATTACGAATCGCCGAATATACCATGCAGCGAATCGCTTTGCCGCACGCTGGATTTCGAATTCGCCGAGTGAATTCGTTCTACAGATTCAATCCCAACGACTTGGCAAAGGCGTCTTTCTGGTTCGCCCGCCCCAGCTGGTCTGTGATTCGATCCCATTCCGCAGCCACTTCGGCCAGCGCCGCGGCTGGTTCTTGAGCGCCCGACAGTACTGCATCAACATGTTGGTCCAAGACAGCCAGATATTGATTCGCGCCGGGAATTCGCAGCAGCACTTGATGAGCCGTAGCGGCATGATTGTTCCGCAAAACCTGGGCGTACTGTTCCGCCGCTGGTTTGGCCGCAGTCTCCACCCACGCTTGCGGCCGGACCAAATGAGAAAATCGATACATGGTGGTTGCCGGCGACTGCTGAGCAATTCGCAGATCCTGCTGCGCAGAGGTCAACCAAGCCAAAAAGTTCATGACCGAAGGCAGATCACGAGCACCAGCACTCATTCCCGCCATTCGACCACTGGTCCCCAACAACGGCACCGAAACCACATGCGCACGGTCTTGCCATTGCCCGCTGCTAAACAGATAGAACTGATCCGAGCCAGGACACGCGGCGAATCCTACGTTCATTTCGGCCAGCAAAGAATCGGCGGTTCTAGCGGCTGATGGCCAAGTCAAAGCCAGGGGAGTGTTACCGGACCAAAAAATCTCCGCCGCTTCATGCGGGTCCAGCCGCTTGGCATCGGCCGGCAACAAATTGGCTGCGGCCTGCATCTCTGTCAGAGCTTGAACGAATGGTTCGGTATCAATCAATGCCTTCATGGTCGTCACGTCAAACACGTTGGAATACTGATTGGGCGAACTAACGTAAGCCGCCGCTCGTTGCAAAAACATCCGACTGGCCCAGCCGGCTTTCCAAGGTTCAGCCACAGCAAACCATGCTTCATCAGCTTGCTGGGGTGCGAATTCCGGACGATTTGCAAGCTTCTGTACAACGTCTTGATATTGCGTCCAAGTGGTCGGCGGTTCGAGCCCCAGCTTTTCGAACCAATCTTTTCGATACATCAACACCAACACCGGCGAACCCAAGGTGACGGCGTAGGTCTGTTCGCCCCAACGCATTTCCAGGCGACGATTCAGCGGCAGCACATCGTCTAAGTCGACCGCAGAATTCGGCTCCGCCGCAGAGTTGTCATCGTTTGCCGCGAAGGGCAATGGACGTAGCTGTTGGCCGGCAATCAGCTGCCCTAAATCAACCGTTGAAAACAGAATGACGTCGGCCGACATTCGCTGTGCGCCGTCGAGCGAATTCCGCGAGACGTTTTGCAGTGAAATCGGTTCGGCATTCTGCGCCATCCATTCGCGTTGAATCCGTTCCGCCAATACTTCGTCTTCAACCACGGCAATGCGCAATGGTCTATTTGGCTGCGGCGGCTTTTCACTAGAATCGGAACCGCCCCAATCACACCCCGGCGAAACCAACAGCAGGCCCAACCAGACGGCCCACAGGCCGGAAAAACTTGCCCAACTCCAAGTGTGCTTCGATTTTTTCTGGTACTTGTTACGCATAATCATTTTTTATCGTTGTGGCAAAGTGTTCGCGATAAGGTTGCAGCCGACAAATCCAGATGATTACAATCCCCAGCAACCACCGACAGTGTACACCACGAAGCAGGATTTCCCCACGCCGGTTCGGTGCCAGAACTACGGATCGCTATACCCCAGAAAGCCGAGGCTTACATGACTGTCCTACTTGGAATTGACATTGGAACTTCCGGAACCAAAACACTGGCCATCAACGCGTCCGGAGAAATTCTGGCCGAAGCCACCGCCACCTATCCGTCATTGCATCCCAAGCCGTTGTGGAGCGAACAAGATCCGGACGAATGGTGGAATGCGACGGTGAAAACAGTTCAACAAGTCATGAAATTGGCCAAACTCAAAAAGGACGACGTCAAAGCCATCGGACTTTCCGGGCAGATGCACGGTTCCGTTTTTCTGGACGCCAAGCACAAAGTCATCCGCCCTGCCCTACTGTGGAACGACCAGCGGACCGCCGCCGAATGCGACGAAATTGAACAACGAGCCGGCGGGCGCAAGAAACTGATTCAAATGGTGGCCAACCCGGCGTTGACAGGCTTTAC
>JAGQOZ010000261.1 GCA_020426955.1 Planctomycetales bacterium | reverse complement strand
TCACGCCCATTCCCACGCTGGACGCTATTTTTGAAGCCGGAAACAAGTTGGTATGCCTGGGCCTGATGAGTATTTACGCGTTCAGCCCCACGGTGGCTACCATTTTGAACCTGTCTATTCTGTTTGTCTGTCTGCTGGTGTTTCAATGGACTCGGCGGCGAGTCACCTATTACCGGACGATCCTGTTCGAATTTCTGTCCAACTGGTTTTCCGGGTCCAAACCGCAGAAAAACGAACTTATTGTCTTCCCCAAAGCAACGGTGCACCGCATCCCGGCGTTGGCCAAATGTTACCTAGTGAAAACCGACAACGGCTGGCGTATTGAATGCCGTCGTTGGCTTCGCCCCGCTTTGATTGTCGAACCTAACAGTGGTGCCGCAATTGTATTCGCTGCCGGATTCTTGAAAAACACGATTCGTATCGAACCAGATCACACGTTCTTCTTTGGACGCAGGTACAATCGAGCGTTCGACGAATTGGTCGCCATGTTTCAAGGCGAAGTCTGCGAATCGTCCATCGATGCTTGTCGCCAATCCGCCAAGGAAATTCAAGCCAGCACCAAAGCGGCGCTGTTGGGTTAGCAAATTCATTGCCATGAAAGGAAAGACTGTTGGCCATTGAATCTGATTCGCAGGGCATTGCTCCGCTGCCAGCAGCACTGTCGTCTTGGAATCCACTTCGCTGGCTCACCGTGTTTGGCCCCGGTGCCATCATTGCATCGCTGACCATTGGCACGGGTGAATTGATCTTTTCTTCTCGAGGCGGCGCGATCTTCGGCTATCGCATTCTGTTTTTGTTCCTGTGCATCTCCATTGCCAAATGGATCCTGGTCTTCACCACCGCTCGGCACATGGTCCTCTCCGGCGTCCATCCGTTACAACGCTGGATGCAACTACCGGGACCTGCCGGTTGGTTGCCCGCCGTCTTCTTGCTGTTTGCCGTCATGTGCTTTCCTATTTGGGTCAGCTTTCATGCCAGCGTCATCGGAGATTTGCTGGCCGGAATGACCGGCACCAAAACGATGGGCAACGGTGCCGTGATCCATCTCTGGGGAGCCGCCGTATTGGTATTAGTCCTGCTGCTGGCCAACTGGGGCGGTTATCAAGCCCTGGAAAAAGTGCAGCTGAGTATTGTGACCGTGATGTTGCTAAGCGTTTGCGTGGCGCTATATTTGTTCGGACCGAATTGGTGGCAACTCGTTGTGTCCGCCGTGATTCCGCAATCCTTAAACCTTCCCGACTGGATCACCTCGTCGACTGCACCGGCGTTCCAGGAAATTGCCGAGCTCGGCGTTTGGGTCGAAGCGACGTTGTACGTCGGCGTGATTGGCGGCGGTGGCTATGATTATCTGGCGTATACGTCTTATCTACGAGATAAACGGTGGGGCGCGGCGAATTTTGATTCGAACCATTCGAATTTCGAATTGACCGGTACGTCTGATCCCCTAGTTCGAAGAAGATTACGCAGTTGGTTGCGAGCTCCATTGGTGGATTGTTCGCTCAGCTTTTTGATCGTGTTTATTTTCAGTGGTGTGTTTGTGGCTTCGGGGCATCTGATTTTGGGGCCCGCGCATCAAGTGCCTGGTGATGGCGGTTTCCTTGAGCATCAGGCTCAGTTTGTCACTCGTATTCATCCCTGGCTCTATCCGCTGTACGTGGCCGGCACGTTGATGGCCATGTTAGGCACGCTGTACGGAACGCTGGAGGTGGCGCCGACCATTTTACGAGAAGCCGCCGTGGCGTTTCGCTGGAAGAACATTGCTGCGAATCAACTGCGGCGCATTTCTCTGGCGTGGTGCGCTGTTGGCGCCTTCTTGGTGCTGGGTGTCAGCTTTGTTTATCAACTGAGAACCGGAAATCAGAAACCGGCTGGACTGACGGCTTTGCTGATACCTGCAAACCTGTTCACCGGAGTCATGGCGTGCGGCATCATCTGCCTCCTGAACCCGTGGATGGACCGCTGGCTTGACCGAGAATTTCGTTTACCAGCCTGGCAAAGTGCTGCAAATATGCTGGTCGGAATGGGCTTCTTGTTGTTGGGGTTAAAAGGGTATTGGGACGCGCATGGCTGGATTTCGCTGCTTATTTTGTTCGGCACGTTGACTGCCGGAGCGATCTTGGCCGTAATCGTTGATCGCTCGCGTTCAGACTAATTGGTTCATTCACACGAAAGGCGCCCCGCCATGAAACGCCGCACTTTTTTGCAAACCGGTACGCTGCTGCTAGGATCCTTGTGGAACGAACCTATGAACTGGGCGCAAGAAACTTTCCATTCGGACGCGACCAATCACGAAGCAACCGACGCGGTGGTTAAGATTGGACTGGTGACCGATTTGCACTACGCAGACAAACCTACGGCGGGAACTCGACATTATCGAGAAACGCTGGACAAGTTTGCCGCAGCGGCTGCCGAGTTTCAAAATGCAGAAATTGATTTGCTTGTCGAACTAGGTGACTTGGTCGACGCGGCAGACGAGATTGAAACTGAAAAGCAGTACGTGCGTCGCATCAACCGCGAACTATCCGCTGTGACCAAACAGCGTCACTACGTACTAGGCAATCACTGCGTGCATTCGCTCAATAAGAACGAATTCTTGGGCGAAGTGGAACAACTGAAATCGTTTTATTCATTTGACGCGGGAGGCATCCACTTGGTGGTTCTAGACGCTTGTTTTCGCAGCGACGGGCAGCCTTACGGTCGGCAAAACTTCCAATGGACCGATGCCAACATTTCGAATGAACAAGTGGAATGGCTTAAGGCAGACCTACAGGCAAATTCAAAGCCCACCATTGTTTTTGTGCATCAACGTCTGGATGTCCACAACGCCTACGGCATCAAGAACGCGGCGGCTGTTCGTCAGATTTTGGAAAACGCCGGAAACGTGTCGGCCGTGTTTCAGGGGCACAGCCACAAGAATGATCACCAGCAGATTAACGGAATTGACTATGTCACGCTGGTGGCCATGGTAGAAGGTTCAGGCGAAGCGAATAACGGCTATTCAATCCTGACCATCCATCGTGATGAATCGATGGCGCTAACCGGATTTCATCAACAAGCAAGCCGAATGTGGCAGTAACACGACTCGTAACAAAACACGGCTCGTTCGATCGCACCATACGAGCCGCATGAATGTGATTTACGCTTTACGCTTGGCGATTCGGTTTACCGGCCCAAGGGGACTTGATTGCGGAAAGCTCGAACAACCGCATTCCACGGCCCTGAAATGCTTGAACCGTCGTTCAAGTTGGGCTCGGGTACAATCACAGCTTCAGCCGCGTTGTTGTCCGACTCCAATGATTCGTCCAACGGCAAGTTCGAATCATCCACTGAATCGTCGTTCCGAACAGATTCTTCCGTTGGCTCCGCTGAGTCCAAAGGATTCGCGGCTTCGTTATCTGTTTGGAGTTCGATTTGGGTATCTTGCAGTAGAGGATTAGAATCCCAATCCATAGTCGATTCGACCGAAGCAGATGGTTGGTTGGATATGCTGGATGGAACCGCGGATGCGACAGGCGTCGTATCATGAATAACGATGCCTCCATTAATTTCGCCAGAAGTCCGGTTAGCCACGTTGGTAGAATTCGCCGAGGTAGCGGGTAACGTATTCATCACAGCCGTTGGCGCCGCAGGACGGTTGACCGTTCCAGGTGCCGGAGCGATCGCGACCAACGCATTTGATCGACTCGAGCCAGGCGAACCGGCAGACAAAGCCGCTCGAGTAGGCAAGGGGGATGCAGCACCAGGAGTGTGCACGATGACCGGGGCAGGGCAGGTGATGCGCAACGTCTGGGACATGCCCAGCGAGCCGTCGGGACGAACCACATCCAAACGGACCTGGACAGCTTCCTTGATTGCCATGGCGGGCAACGTCACCGTCACTCCGTTGTTGGTCCAAGCTTGTATGGCCACCGGCAATTTGATTTTGTCAAACACCAGGAAGACACTTCCGGTTTGTTCGCCCAAAAAATTGGCGGTCAATGCCAGAGTGGCGCCGGCTGGAAATGTCGGAATCTGAGGAACTGCGGGAGTCGCAATCGGCGCGACCACCACTGGTTCGACAATTCGTTCGACCACAACGGGTGGATGAACAATCGTCTGCGTAGCTGGCAGAACGTGGTATGCCCCAGAATTGCTGCGTCGGTAGGTTCGCACATGGGATGACGGACTGACGGCCGCATTCCAGCGTTGTTGAAATTTGGGTCGAACGTTGATCGCTCCGCGGCCACCGGCAAACGAAGAAGTAGACAGACTGGTAGCAACCAACAGCACGCACGAAACTTGAATACGGCGATTCATAAAACAGATCCTTTTAGGCTAATGTTCTAAGGGTTTCACGGACGTTTTTTGTGTCTTCTTCCTAACCAAGCGGATCGGTTCTGCGAATGTTACTAGGATTATTGCCGTTTTCTGGAATTTGCAAAATTCGCTCAAATATCGCCGAAAATGCGACCTCGGCCCCCACTTTAAGTCATTTCGCATAATTCGTAATATCAGGCACATGGAATGGATCTCGAATTTATCGCTTTGGCAAACCACATTACTGGTTTTCTTGGTTCGAATCATTGACGTATCGATTGGCACACTACGCACGCTGTCGGTTGTTCAAGGACGAATCGCCCTTTCCGTAGTGCTGGGCTTCTTTGAGGTATTGGTCTGGATTGTCGCTTTGTCTCAGGTCTTAACCGGCGTGACACAGAACCCCGTCCTGATGGTGGCTTACGCTGGAGGATTTGCGGCGGGCAATGCCGTGGGGATCTGTGTCGAACGCAAGTTGGCCATGGGCGCTGTGGTGGTACGCATGATTTCCGCACAATTTGGATCTGAAATCGCAGTGGCTTTACGAACAGCTGGGCATCGAGCGACCACGTTTTTGGGCGAAGGACGAGACGGCCCCGTGACGTTAATCTACGCGTCGTGCAATCGACGCAACGTCGCGAAAGTCGTCCGCATCGCCAAAGATTTTGAACCGCAAGTCTTTTACACAGTCGAACCAGTTCAACACGTTAGTTCGCCCCAAATCTTGCCGCACGCTACTGGCTGGCGCAGCATTCTGAAGAAGAAATAGAACCAGCGAAGGAGTTTTCAATGACTCGTTATTCCGTGTCGTTCCGTTCCGCGAACAAGCCTGATCAACCACGCCTGTCCATCTATTGGCGTATCCGAAAGCTATTCCTTGTCGCGATCTTGACGGCTGTCACTCCCTTGGCGTTGCAAGCTCAAGAAGAGTCGCCAGCCATCGCAAACCCTCCGCGAATATTGCTGGCCACCCGAATTACCGACGATGATCAACTGGAGCTAGTCACGTACCAAACCATCTACATTGGCTTTGATGGTTCGTCGTACAACCATCGCAGTCTGCAAAAGATATCGCTGCAAGACGTCCGAATCACCAAGCTGGATGGCACCGAATGGACGGAATGGACGCCCCATGAAGCTCGACAACAACTCGCCACTCAACCCGAAACGCCCGTTTTAGCGCTCGCTTGGAACCAACCCTTAGCCAAGCAGTTCAAGACATTTTTCGCGAAAGACGTGCTGTTATTCACATTTCCCAAGCAAGCGCCCGTGTGGAAAGAGCCCCAAGACCCAAGTAGGCCATTGCGATAGACCAAAGCAAAGGCAGCTATTTTACGGCGAGCACTGACCTGTTCACTCAAAAGACTCCAGCCTCTTTGAACGAAATGAACTTTTCTACATCCATTTGCTGTTCAATCACACTTCGTCCCTTTGCTGTTGCGAAAAAACCGCGACTCTGCGTGTTCGGATTATAAGCCTGAAACACGTCGGCACCGTTCCAGGAGTCAACTCTGATATTCCGACGCCACGAGCGTACTCCAATTTTGGTCGAACTGAATTCTGCCGTCGTTTCGAACATCACCTCCCAAATATCGCCAATTGCTTCGCGTGCTTTATCACTATCAGGCAAACGGTCGAGGTAGTTGAATGGCTCTCCTCCAGGCGGATATTTCTTCGGCTCGGGTGCCAAAAGGCCCCATTCGTGCCATGGAATCCAACCGGCTTTTTCCAAGTCAGCAGGAGAAAATTTTGTCGCTCCTAGTTCTTCTAATAGACGACGCGACCTGTCAGGGATAACTAGATTCTGAGAGTTGAGCGTCAGGTCCGGAACGAAAGGTCCGGTGCGCATCCCTTTAAGCGGTTTTGATAAATCGAGTACACCATACTCGTTGAAACGATTCTGTCCCCAGACGCCATGAGCCAGTATGACGCCGTAATCGCCCCACAACGTTGTCGCAACCTCAATCTTGAAAAAGTCAGTCATAACAAAACTCCAAGTTTCGCCAACTCTGGCTGACCGTCTTTAGGATAAAGTTCGCGCTCAGGCGCAAAAAGAAAACCGAGTTCGACTGAACATCGAACTCGGTTTCATTACGTGTCGTAAATCAACGGTTTGGTTACGGCCTAATGGCAGGCTGGATGAAAAACGAATGATACAATTCGTGACTTACGACCATCTTTGTGGCTGATCTTCAGTTGCCAACAATTCGGCAAACACGTCATCCACGTTGCGAACTTGGCGATTCGCAGCAAATGGACTTTCGTCATGAGTCGCATCCACTGCAGCGGCCACATAGTGACCCTGCTGAAACGCCAAAACCAGGTCAGCGGTCGAGAATTCTAAATCCCCATTCCAATCCCCGTCAGACCAAGTGGAATTCCCTGCGACATCGTCTTCATATTCGCCGGCTTGGAACGCCAGGACCAAATCACCGGAATCAAACCGGCCGTCCAAATTGGAGTCCCCGATCGAATTTAACACGCCGTCAAAGACGCTGTCGATCAATTCCGAATTGGCAGAAGACGGGTTGTCTATTGCAGGTAGGTCTAAACGAGTTTCGGCTGCTAACCGATTTGTAATCATAAGAACATCAATGGGCGAAATGTATCCATCATTATTCACGTCCAGCCAATTATTTTTTTCGCCCCCAGAAATCGCTCGAACGAGGCCGCTGGAATCAAGAGCATGTGATCCATTCTGATTCAATTCGCTAATAATCAGAAGCGCGTCGTTTGGTGCCACTTGACCGTCTCCATTGACATCAACCGGCAGGGCCGAATTATGCCAACCTTGCCCAGCATCAAACTCGAACCCCACTTCCTTCAGGGACAAAGCACCACCCGCATCCGAATACAAGAACATCTGATCGTCTACTCGGACCACCACATCCAACTGGTCATTCGTGCCACGTTCGGCCGTCACCGGTAGCACTTGCCCTGCCGCAATTCCTAAGCGAGCGGCAAGATCATTCTGCACGGCGGCGATGGCAAAATCGCCTTCAATGAATGGCCAAACTGGATCGACAAAGACGGGTGGTTCGATTTCCACTTTGGTCAGATCGTCAACCGTGCCCACAATCACATCCGGCTGCTCGATTCGCACCGCGTTGACCGAATCATTGGCAACGGAATAGAGATATTCACCAATGTATCCGCTGCGACGAACGGCCGAATCATGCTGTATCGAACTAAGCAATTCAATGCCATCGTCGTTTCGTCCAACCACCGTGGCATCAATCGCAAAGACCAGCAGTTCATGTTCTTCAGTCCACTGGCTGGTTTCGCGGAAGCCATCCCCATCCTTGTCCACTCGCTGGATGTATCCCTTAGCCGAAGGCAACGCCAGAATTCCGTGCGAAGCGAAGTAACCAAACGCATGATGATCCACACCTGCTTCGGAAATCGAAAAGCGTTCAAACGTAAACTGATCAATCAGCGAAGGCTCTGCCAGCGAGGACACATCAAACAGTGACACCATAGCCGGACCATTGAATCCGTTGGGCGTGTTTCTACCCACTGCCAACAATCGGTCTTCACTAATAAATTGCATGTAGGTAGAAAAACCGGGCAACGTCAAGGAACCAACTGCTTGCGGATTGGTTTGATCGGACAGATCAATCGCAAACAAGGGATCAATCTGGCGATACGTCACCACGTACGCTCGATCACCAAAATACCGCACAGACTGAATTGATTCATTCAGCGCCAAGTTTTGCATGCTGCCCACGTATTCCAACGTGCCGTGATCTTCTTTGACCACAAACATCGCGTTTTCGCTTTGCCCAGACCAATTTCCTGATCCAGAATTGCTAATGGACGTGGCAATTCGCAAATGACCAGCATATTCGTCGGCCGAAAACTGATTTAGCATCTGACCGGGCACAAAACCGGCCGCCACAAATTCGACTCCGCCCGTTGCCCCGTCCCAATCAAACTTGTTCACTCGAGTCACCTGGCCGATGTCGGGTTCGTAGCCGTTATCAAAAATGTAGAAGTTATCTAGCGAAGCATAAACGATACCGGCTCCTGTGGTGTACACGCCTGACGTAAACGAAATCCCGGGATCGTCGTTCAGGACATTGATAGAAGTCAGCGATATCAGTTCGAAC
>JAGQOZ010000260.1 GCA_020426955.1 Planctomycetales bacterium | reverse complement strand
ATTGTCCGAATCTCGCCATCCGACGCGATGGTCTCTGGTGCCATTGGTTTGAAAGTGATTGATCGCGGACTGGCGGAAATCTACGGTGGCCAGATTTCGGGAGACGTGTGGGCGGTGTTGGCCGAAGATGACAGCCACATCAATCTGTTCGGCGGTGACATCCAAGGAACCGTGGCCACTTCGGGTGGAACGGTCAATATTGTCGGGTCGAACTTGTCGCTCAGCGACGATGGCCGCTTGGTGACCGGGCTCGCCTTGGATGGTTCGCCGCTTAGCATTCCGATTCACGCGGACGGCGAAGGTGCGATCAATCTGATTGCTACTTACTACGGCGACGCGAATTTGGACGGCGAATTCAACTCACTGGATTTTGTCTCGGCCTTTGTAGGTATCGAATATGAAGACTCCACAGTCCGGAACTCGACATGGGCGGATGGCGACTGGAACGGCGACGGCGAATTCGATTCTAGTGACATGGTCTTGGCATTTCAGTTCGGCGGCTACGAACAAGGGCCTCGTGCGGCAACCTCTATCCGCTCGGTGCCAGAACCACCGTCATTGGCGCTGCTGAGCGTCGGAGTATTGGTTCTTGTCTGTCGAACCACGCGAAAGTCTGGACGTTGAATTCGAATACTCGTCCGCCTGCCTTCGACCGAATCGCCAAGTTTCTTTGGCATCCGGTCGATGGTTTGACGCTGAGTCTGTACCGCATTGGCTTTGCCTTGCTGATGCTGTACGAAGTCTACCGCATTGCCGGCTTGGTCGACGCGGAATACCTGGCCACGCAATGCCCGTTTCGCTTTGACGGTTTTGATTGGCTGCCAACGCCCAGTCGTACGCAATTCGATATCGTGATTGCGGCCATGACGGTCAGTTGCGCGTTGATGGCCGCTGGACTGCTGTTTCGAGCTGCCGCCATCACTTGGTTTGTGCTGTACACGTACGTGTTCTTGCTAGAACAAACGCTGTACAACAACCACTACTATTTGATTTCGTTGCTGTCATTTCTATTCTGCGTGACGGACGCTAACCAATCGTTGTCATTGGGGAATCGCCAGCGTTCGCGCTTTATTCCAGCGTGGCAATTGTGGATTTTTCGTTTCCAGTTTGCGCTGGTCTATTTTTATGCCGGAATTGCTAAGATCAATTTGGATTGGCTGCAAGGCGAACCGGTGCGATACATGTTGCAAGTTCGCACGGAAGCGTTCGCTTGGCATGCATACTTCACCAGTGACGTAGCAGTCTATTTCATCGCGTACGGCGGCCTGTTGTTTGATCTGCTGATTCCGTGGCTGCTGCTTTGCCAGCGAACTCGGCGTTTGGCCGTAGCACTGATTCTGATGTTCCACATCACCAACAGTCAATTGTTTCAGATTGGCGTTTTTCCGTGGCTCGGCATTTGGTCCACCATCTTGTTCTTTGATCCAGAGCGAACCAGGCGAACGCTGCGACTGGACAACCGAAACACGTTTTCTATGGCCAACGTGACTTCAAAACCAACGGCGCCGTTCGTCCAAAGATGGACCACCGCCTTGATTGGAATCTATGTGGCGGTTCAAATCGTGGCCCCGCTGCGTCACTTTGCCCATCCGGGCAACGTATCGTGGACAGAAGAGGGTCACAATTTTGCGTGGCATATGAAATTGCGATCAAAAGATTCGATGTATCGGTTTTACTCGGTCAACAATCAAGGGCAGATGACACCGATAGATCAAACCAACTATTTGACGCCCAAACAGCAGCAAGAGATTGCGTCACGTCCGACGCTGCTGCACCGGTTCGCTCGATTCTTAAACCGCACCGTCGTTGACTCACACTCTGGAGAAGATCGTATTGTGGTGCACGCCATTGCGTCGCTCAACGGCCGACCATTTCAATACTTGATTGATCCTCAACTGGATCTCGGACGCCAACCGCCGGCGTGGTTCGGTACGGCAGATTGGATCGAACCCTTGGAGCCGTCGACCGTCATCGGCCGATATCCCCAGGACAATCAAGAACGAATTCGCTGGATGCAAGAGACGTTGCGCACGAAAATGACTGAACGCGAATAAAATGATGCGCATGCGTTCGCCGTTAATCTGCGTCACCTTCCAGTTGGGCTAGCCGTCGTTCCAGTTCCAGGACTTTGGCAGCGAGTTGTCGATTTACATCTTGCGATGCGGTATTCGGTGAATCAGCTGCGGGCGAATTGGCGTCATTCGTTTCTGCGGCGGAATTGGTCGGATTCGTCAGATTCAAGGCCGACGGCATTATCGATTGCCAGAGCCCGAAGCCCGGTATTGAATTCGCATCTACCGAACCCGTGAAGCCTTTCATCACGAGCTTCAGATTGCGGAAATACAGTGACAGCCAATCCAGCGTCATCTGGTCTGCTCGCAGCACCTCTTGCAAGAACGCAGGCGGAAATAGATCCAAGCGTTCCGGATGCCGTTCGACCAAAATCTGAATCAGGACAATTTTGGTAATGTCTTCATCCAACTTGCTGTCACGCACTCGAACCGTCTGCCCCGCCAGAATCATCTCCTCGACGTCTCGCAGCGTGACGTATTTCTTCTGATTTCGATCGTACAAACGGCGGTTTGGGTAGCGAGTGATTTCGGTCTGGTTGTTCATGGTTTTTGCCGCGACAAGTGTGTGCACACGCAGCAAATCATGTGCTGCATGTGCGAAAGAGCACTCAATTATTGGCTCGAACAATGCGTTTTGCAAGTTGCATTCGGCGATTTCTCGGAAATGCTGCGATCGCAGCATTTTTGAATTGACGTCGCGGCCAACACGCACGATAATTGCTAGTGGTATTCCTTAAGAAGCGAAAACGAGCTGCTTTAATTCGGAAGGAGTTGGAACATGTTCGACCAAGTGTTTGAAAACATGCAAAAGGCGACCGAAGCGTCGGTTAAGATGCAGCAGGATATGTTTCAGAAATGGATGGAAGGTTTCCCACAGGCGTCGCCGGCAATGCCTGGATTGGACGCAGTTGCTAAGTGGCGTCATCAATGGGAAACGGCCACATCTGACATGCTGCGAAAGCAAAAGGAACTAGTGGACCGCAACTATGACGCGGGCATTCAGGCGTTGGAGGAACTTTTTCGAGTTTCCGACGCAAAGACGCCGCAAGACTTGCAGCAGAAGGTTGTAGATCTCTATCGCAAGTCGTTTGATTCCATGCGTCAGCTATCGGAAGCTCAAATGACCGAGCTCAAGAGTGCCATGGAGAAGTGGACCGACTTGATGGCCAACAAATCGTAGCAACGGTTGTTTGTTTCCCTTGGTCGCAATGCAAACAGGAGTTGGAGTGCTATGGCGGATGCATTCATTGTTTCAGGAGTACGAACTCCCATCGGAGCCCTAAACGGTTTACTGGCCGAAGTCCCTGCAGTCGAATTAGGCGCGATTGCCATCAAGCAATCACTGGTTCGAACTGGCATGGATGGCGCAGACGTGGATGAAGTCATCATGGGAAACGTTGTCGGAGCAGGACAGGGACAGAATCCGGCTCGGCAAGCCAGCATTAAAGCCGGGGTACCACAGTCGGTCGGCGCATTCACGGTCAACAAAGTTTGTGGTTCAGGGCTCAAATCGGTCATGCTGGCCGCCCAAAGTATTCAACTGGGCGAATCCCAAATTGTCGTCGCAGGTGGCATGGAAAACATGAGCCGTGCACCCTATTTGCTGCCGCAAGCTCGTCAAGGTTACCGGCTCGGCAACGGCGTCCTAGTCGATTCCGTCGTCCACGATGGTCTGTGGGATGTCTATGGTGACAAGCACATGGGCACCTATGGTGACAACTGTGCGTCACAAAGCGAACTCAGTCGCCAGCAACAGGACGACTTTGCCGTGCGCAGTTACCAGCGAGCTCGTCAGGCGCAAGTAGATGGAGTTTTTTCGAGCGAAGTAGTTCCGGTCACGTTTACGTCACGCCGCAACGAAGTCACGGTGTCCGAAGACGAAGGCCCCGCCAAGTTCAACGAAGAAAAACTTCGTTCGCTTCGTCCAGCCTTTGGTGCCGACGGAACTGTCACGGCAGGAAATGCGTCTAGCATCAACGATGGCGCAGCGGCAGTGGTGGTCGCGGCCGATTCGGCTTGCAAAGCAAGAAATCTAAAGCCGATGGCTCGGATTGCAGGCATGTCCAGCTTCAGTCGCGAACCACAATGGTTCACTTTGGCGCCGATCGGAGCGATCCAAAAACTCTTGGATCGAATCGGCTGGACCGTTGAATCAACCGATTTGTTTGAGATAAACGAGGCCTTTGCTGCCGTGACACTGGCAGCCGAAAAAGCTCTGCAAATTCCTGCCGACAAGGTCAACATTTACGGCGGCGCCGTTTCGTTGGGACACCCCATTGGTTGCAGTGGAACCAGGATTTTAGTGACGTTACTGAACGCGCTGCAGCGAACAGGTGGGCGTCGAGGTATCGCGTCGCTATGCATTGGCGGAGGCGAAGCGGTGGCGATGGCAGTGGAACGACTCGATTAATTGAGGAAAGACCATGAGCGAAAAAAACGGAAACACGGTCGGATTTGCGGGTATGGATCAAGCAAATTTGGAAGCCACGCTCCAGCCCTGGATGGAATACTGGATGCAATTGTTCGAACAAAATTCGCAATGGCAGCAAGCGTTAATGGCGGGCGCTCCGCCCAACGTCGACTACACAACTCTTCGATCTCAATGGCTGGGCGCGATGTCTAAGAGCGTGGAAGCGTTCATGCGCAGTCCCACGTTTTTGGAAGGCATGCGGCGAAACGCGGAAACCATGACGGCGGCCAAAGTCTCCGGCGATCTCGCCAAATTCGAAATGGCTCGACAAGCTGGCGTGCCGCATATCGAAGATATTCGAGGCCTATATGATCGCTTGGAATCGGCGCACGAGCTGGTGATTCAAAAACTAGAAGCAATCGAACGACGTCTGTCGGCAATGGAACAAAAACTGATTTCGTAAGGAGTTTAAGACAATGACAACGGATGGAACTCAAGGTAACGAATTTGACGCGTTGAAGTTTGACCTGTCTGGAAAAGTCGCCATGGTGACTGGCGCGTCGCGAGGCATCGGCAAAAGTATTGCTCTATCACTGGCAGCTTGTGGCGCCGACATTGTGGTGAACTGCAATACCGGTGGACAGTTGGCCGAAGCCGTGCGAGATCAGATTCGCGGTATGGGACGTCGCTGCGAATATTATGCTCATAACGTGGCGGACGAAAGTGAAGTCGAAAAGATGCGAGACGAAATCTTTCGCGACTTCGGCCAAGTCGATATTTTGGTGAACAACGCCGGGATTACTCGTGACAAGACGTTCAAGAAGATGACTCGCGAAATGTGGGACGCCGTCATCAGTGTCGATTTGACAGGCGTGTTCCTGGTCACCAAACAGTTTGTCGATCCCATGAGCGAACGACGCTGGGGACGCATCATCAATATTGCCAGCGTGATTGGCGAAATTGGCAATTTTGGACAAACCAACTACGCAGCAGCCAAGGGTGGCCTGATTGCGTTTTCCAAGGCACTCGCTCGCGAATACGCCAGAAAAGGCGTCACGGTGAACACGGTCGCGCCGGGCTTTATCAAAACCGAAATGACCGATGCCGTTCCGGCCGAAGCGCTCAAAGCCGTCACGGACGCAACACCGATTGGCCGCTTGGGCCTGCCCAGCGAAGTAGCGGCGGGCGTCGCATTCTTGGCGTCCGACGCAGCATCGTACGTGACCGGCCATGTACTGGATATTAACGGTGGCTATGCCATGTGATTCCGCACGTAACATGCGGTTCAAAAATTTGTCAACAACTGAGGACTACGACCATGACAACACCTTCCTTTTTTGACCTTGCGTTGGATATGCAAAAGAAGGCGTGGGACGAAGGTTTCAAACAGTGGAATCGCATGCTGAACGCGCCCAACGTTATGGAGCATGCAGCGCAGCCTAACGTGGCCACAACCGCTCATGACGTTGTCTACGAAAAAGACGCACTCAAGTTGAATCACTACCGTCGCGAAACACCGGCAGTGGTGCAAGAACCGGTGCTGGTGGTTTACGCACTAGTAAATCGGCCCTATATCCTGGATCTTCAACCTGATCGCAGCGTCGTGCGTCGCCTGTTGGACAACGGTTTGGATGTCTATTTAATTGATTGGGGAGTGCCCACGGCTGCGGACCAATCGCTGACGTTAAACGACTACGTAAACGGCAGCCTGCGCAAAGTGGTTGACGAAGTGTGCGAACGCTCGGGAACAACTAACGTCAATATCCTGGGTTATTGCATGGGTGGCACGTTGTCGACGTTGTATACGACGCAATTTCCTGAACGAGTTAAAAATCTTTCGCTGATGGCGGCACCCATCGATTTCAGTGACCAAGAATCGTTGCTGCACATTTGGACCAAGGAACAATATTTTGATGTCGACCGGATGATCGATGCCTACGGAAATTGCCCAGCGACGTTTTTGCAGTCGACATTTCAACTGATGAAGCCCGTGCAGAATTTCATCGAAAAATACACGGGGTTCGCGGATAACATGCACAATGAGAAATTCTTAGAGAACTTCTTTGCCATGGAGAAATGGACGAACGACAACATCCCCGTTGCGGGTGAAACCTTCCGTGAATTCGTGAAGTGTTTCTATCAACGAAACCAATTGGTCAAAGGCGAATTCAGCTTGGGTGGCAAGCCTGTGGATTTGAAACGCATCGAATGCCCATTGCTGTTGTTGGCCGCCGAATTCGATCACTTGGTTCGCCCGCAATCGACTTACGGAATCATTTCGCACGTCGGTTCGAAGGACATCGAAAAGAAGGAAATCCACGCCGGACACGTAGGACTGGCCGTTAGTTCAAAAGCACACAAGACGTTTTGGCCCGAAGTGGCACAATGGTACGTCCAACGCTCGACGCCCGTTGGGGCATCGTGAAAGCGTAAGAGTCCAACACCCATGACAGATGTGACCACAAAGAACGGTGAAATGCCAACTGTTGAAATCAAAGGAACTAGAACCATGAACATCAAGAATCGTGTCGCGATTGTAACCGGAGGTGGAAGCGGGATTGGCAATGCCGTCGCAAAAGAACTGGGCCATCGAGGTGCCAAGGCGGTTGTCTTGGTGGACATGAAAGATGACATTCACCAGATTGCTCGAACGGTCAATGAAGAAGTAGGCCGTGATGTTGCCGTGGGCATGGCCGGTGATGTGACCAGTGACGAATTTCGCCGAACCTGTTTTGATCAAATCATACAACAATTTGGCGTTCCGCGAATTTGCGTTCCGGCCGCAGGGATTGCTCGAGATGCTTTGGCAGTCAGAGTAGACAAAGAGTCGGGCGTTGCCAACGTTTATCCTCAAGAAACGTTCCAGGCGGTGATTGATGTCAACTTGATTGCTCCCATCTACTGGTCATTGGAAATGGTCGCTCGTATCGCTCAGCAACGCCACCAAGACGGACTGGGGCGCTGGGAACCACACGAAGAAATGCAGGGCACCATTGTGTTTATTGGTTCAGTGTCATCGCAAGGAAACAAGGGGCAGATTTCGTACGCTACCAGCAAAGCCGGAATCGAAGGCGCTGCGGCGACAATGAACAAGGAAGCAATGTACCACGGCGTTCGTTGCGCCGTGATTCATCCGGGCTATACCGATACGCCCATGGTTCGCGCCATGGGAGAAGATTTGATTCAAAAACTGGTCATCCCCTACACGCAACTCCGACGACTGATTCGCCCCGAAGAAATCGCCGACGCCATTTGCTTCCTGATTTCCAACTCCGCCGTCAGTGGCGAACTGTGGGCTGACGCCGGTTGGCATCCGCAAGCGTAGTTTTTGACTCGTTTGGCGGAGCTACAGACTGATTCGCTCGGCCATGGTGAACGGGGCAGACGATTCGTCTACCGTATCCGTAGCCCGCTTCGTGCGAAGTTTTTCGTGCACGCCGTCGTCATTTTTAAGGGTGGCCCCGGTTGCTCGCAACCGTTGGGGATCTCGGATGCAGTTGTTGGACGTCTCCTCACGACGCCCTTTGACCTTGGCGAAAATCATGTATCATCAACCGCAGCAAATCACTGTATCAATGCTTCTGGCAAACCCAACGGTTGCGAGCAACCGGGGCTACCCTGGCACGTTCTCCATCCACAACAATGACCCTCCGCCATAGCTAGTGCTCTTCGAGAGAACAACATCAGTGTCGCCGCCACCATCAATATCGACTGGTCGAATTGCCAAATAGTCTCGATTCGCCAATTCGATCGGAGCCCCAAATGTCCCGCCCAGGTTGGGATACCATTCGGTGTGCTTGCGAATAGCTGAGTTCTCGCGATGGACTCGTGAAACAACTACGTCCATCAGCCCATCACCGTTCAAATCGCCGACCTCCATGGCAACCAAACCATCGCTGTCGATTTAACGTACATCCGCAAGTT
>JAGQOZ010000025.1 GCA_020426955.1 Planctomycetales bacterium | reverse complement strand
AATGAATCGAATCGGTTCGATCTGAATGACGACGGAGTGACCAACGAAGCGGATCGATTGTTCTTAGTGCAACAGATTTTGGTCACTTCATTTGGCGATGCGAATCTGGACGGACGATTTGATTCGACCGATTTGGTGATGGTCTTCACGGCCGGCGAATATGAAGACGCTTCGCTGCTGAATTCCGCTTGGTCTACGGGCGATTGGAACGGCGATGGAGAATTTGGCACGTCTGATTTGGTGGCCGCGTTTCAGGCCGGTGGATATCAGGCGAATTAACGTTGGCGGGGCAGATTCGTTCGAAGGCTTCTCTCACGAGACGCGTTTGGTATCATGTGGGCTCTGCATTTTGGAACAGGAGCAACCCACATGGCCTCGCAAACCTTTTCGCTTATAGATCAAGCCACCAACACGCACGCGGAACCTCAGCAATGGAAGAATCTTGGTTCCGCCGGCGCGTCCATGGAATTTCGTCGCCTGCAAGGCGGGCTGTCGGACGGAGTGGACGTGCTGGAAATTGACAATGGTGCGTTTCGATTCGCCGTACTGCCGACTCGAGGCATGGGGATTTGGAAAGCTTGGTCCGAAGGCATGGAATTGGGTTGGCAAAGTCCGGTTCCAGGACCAGTGCATCCCAAATACGTTCCCTTGACGGAACCATCCGGCTTGGGCTGGCTGGACGGTTTTGACGAACTCCTGTGTCGTTGCGGTTTGGTCAATAACGGTGCGCCTGAATTCGGAGAAAACGGCCAGCTGGTTTATCCGCTGCATGGTCAGATTGCCAATCGGCCAGCTCGCAAGCTGGATGTCCACATCGATGGCAACGAAATTTCGGTGGTAGGCGTGGTAGAAGAAATTCGTTTTCACTTTGCCAAGCTTCGTCTGACCACCACCGTGAAAACTCGTTTTGGAGAATCGGGCATTCGCATTCATGACGAAATTGAGAATCTGTCGGCATCGGACGCGGAAGTTCAAATGCTGTATCACATCAACTTTGGTGCTCCGTTTCTGAACGCGGGCAGCGAACTTCGACTTCCGTACAAGAAATTGGTACCCAGAAACGATTGGTCGGCGGAAGGGATTGGCCATTGGTCTACGTACACGGAACCGACGGCGGGGATGGCAGAGCGAGTTTACTTTTTTGAACCGCTGGGTGACGTGACGGGAAATTCGCTGGCGATGTTAAAGAATGCCAAAGGTGATCGAGGTGCGGTGGTTCGCTTCAATACGAAACAGTTACCCTGTTTTTCGCAATGGAAGAACGAAACTTCGCTGGCCGATGGCTATGTGACGGGATTGGAACCGGGGACCAACTTCCCGAATCCTCGTTCGTTCGAAGGACAGCATGGTCGTTTTGCTAAACTTGGTCCAGCCAGTATGGTTGCCATGGATCTTGCAATCGAAACCGTGGATCAAGGCGGAGTGGTGGCGATGGAAGCCGAGATCGAAACGCTGCAAGCCAAGGCCAATCCGGACGTTTCCGCAAAACCAACGGTCGATTGGTGTGCCTAGGTCATAGCGACTGGCGGGTACAGACGCTGGCAAGATAAGCAGATTTTTATAAGTCATTCTAATGCCACGACGCTGCAATTTTGCCTTGCCGCATGCCGAAAAAAGGCTATTCTAACGGTTGTCTGGACGTTTTCGGCCCGTGCAGGCGCCATTGTGACGAGTTCAATCGGAAGAATTCGCAATTTCTGGGCACGACGCTGTCGCGTTATTCGATCAATTTCTGCTCTATCTAATTGCGATAGCGTATGCTTTTTGATCGGACCGCCGAAGGCGTGACGCGGCAAGATTTCCTTTTGGGAAACAGTGTTTCCATCACACATCGAGAGAACTTCTAAACCATGAAAATTGCAGTTGTCGGAACCGGATACGTTGGTTTGGTGACAGGAACTTGTTTTGCGGACAGTGGGAACGATGTCACGTGCGTTGACATCAATCAAGAGAAAGTGAATGCACTACTCAACGGTGTCATTCCGATTTACGAACCAGGGTTGTCCGACTTGGTTCGTCGCAACACTGCCGCTGGACGACTCCACTTTACAACCAATCTGGCCGAAGCCGCCGAAGATGCGGACGTGGTCTACTTGGCCGTCGGAACACCTCCGGCCGCAGATGGATCGGCCGACTTATCGGCGCTGTGGGCCGTCTGCGAAGCTTTAGCTCCTGTCTTGCGAGAAGACGCCGTCGTGGTCACCAAGAGCACCGTGCCGGTGGGCACCAACGTCAAACTGTACGAACGGTTGAATTCGTTGACGGGACGTGAATGTCGAGTGGCGAGTAATCCCGAATTTTTGAAAGAGGGCGCCGCCATTGACGACTTTACCAAGCCGGATCGAGTTGTTGTGGGAGTTCGCACGGAAGCGGAAGCCAACATTCTTCGCAAACTGTACGAACCGTTTTTGCGAACCGATAAGCCGTTCTTGGTGATGTCGCCTGAAAGCGCCGAATTGACCAAATACGTGGCCAACGCCTTGCTGGCCACCAAGATTAGTTTCATCAACCAAATGGCCAACGTCTGTGAAAAGTTTGACGCGGACATCAACGATGTGCGTCGAGGAATCGGGCATGACAGCCGCATTGGCTTTGCCTTCTTGCATCCCGGCGTGGGTTACGGCGGCAGCTGTTTCCCGAAAGACGTGCGAGCCTTGGCCAGCACGTTTGGCGATACCGGAATTGCACCGAAGTTGCTGGAAGCAGTTGACTGGGTGAACGAACAACAGAAGTTGGTTCTGCAGAACAAGATTGAAAACTATTTTGGCGATCAGATCGCGGGCAAGACCATCGCCATTTGGGGATTGGCTTTCAAACCCAAAACAGATGATATCCGAGAAGCTCCGGCGCTGGTTCTGATTGATCGATTGTTGGAACTAGGTTGTGAAATCAAGGTCAACGATCCGGAAGCGATGAACAACGTCAAGGCGATCTACGGCGACAAGCTGCAGTACTTTGTTGATCACATGGAAGCGGTCAAAGGCGCCGACGCACTGGCGATTGTTACCGAATGGACTGAATATCGTTCGCCTGATTTTGAACAGATGAAACTGCTGATGAACAACCCGACCGTTTTTGACGGACGAAACCTGTACAAGATTTCGGCCATGGTCGACAACGGATTCGAGTATCATTCGATCGGACGTCCGGTAGTTCATCCTGCGTTGGAACTTCAATAGTCGTTCGCAGCAAATGAACGTCGGCGAGGCTTTTCTGGCCTTGGTGGTTTCGCCGACGAATCGAACTATTCGAATAATAGACTCTTGGGCGTCAGCTTGTCTTTGTGACAGGCCGACGCCCTTTTCTTGTGTACCGCTACCGATACTCAGTTCCGCTGAAACTGGATTTCAAGCCATAGCCCGACACACAAGTGAGGGGAAATGGAATGCTCCTGCGGTCGCTCGCTGACGCGTCGGGCTAAGCAATTCCGCAGCGAAACGCAAATGCGCAATTTCCAAACGGACGCATCCGGCTTCCTCCTTTTCGCGTGCGAAAACGCAATCGCTACCGTCGCAGCGTGACGCCAAACATGAGCGTGGCGTAGCCAAGTCCGGCCTTTTTGTATTGCCGGATTTCGATCCAATCGTTAGCCACTTCCAGATCGGCAATGACCTCCAAGTCACCGCCCATGAAGTCTTGCTTCAGTAACGCAGATTCCAGACTTAGGAACAATCCGCCAAACGTATCGGTGTCCGAAAAGACTTGATCCTTGGCAAGTAAGAACGGATTATCAATCGCGTCGATTTCTGCTTGCAGTTCGTCGGTGATTTTGTCGTCAAACGATGCCTTGGCATGTCCAATACGTCCACCAAAACGAAACGAAAACAAGATTTCGGCCGGATCAAACGACTTCAGCGGCTGATAGTAGTAGCCCAAAGCCAAATGCGCGCTGGCTCGTTTCAAATCGGTCATCGTTGTTTCGAAGAAACGGTCTAGCTGAGTCGACTGATTGCCAAGCAACGGATCAATTTCGGTAAACGTTCCCGAGATAACGCGACTTTCGTCTCGACCTGAATTCGCAAAGTACGAACCACCAAAGTCGAAGAACCATGGTCCGCTACGAGGTCCGAAGGCTTCGCGAAAACCACCTGACAACGCCCAGCCAACGCGATTGTCGTTTTCGAAGAATCCGTCTGCAAACCCGGTGCTCGGTCCCACCTTCAAGTACGTCGCATACGTCGGCCACATCCCCGAATCGCAGATGACTTGCGTGTCACAATCGACGTTGCCCATGGTCTGATCAAAAAACTCGGGCGCAAAGTCGGTGGCTTCCACCATTGGTCCGTGCGACTCCACTACCTCTTGCGCCGGCAACGTGGCACACCACGATAACAGCAACGACAGCAGCAGACTGGCTGTGCGAGGACAATTCGGAAATAACGGTATTCTTCGAGTCACGGGAAATCCCTCCGTGCCAACAAACCTTCAGTGAATGGTCCCCCTACGAGTTTTACATTTCGACGTACCGACCTGGCAAACTTTAACGATTGCATGGACTTTGCGAGTACCGTCGCTTCATTGATATGCTGGCGACGTGCTGCTTGCAAGAATTACAAGCGACCGGTTTTCGTTTTTACAATCCGCTTGGCAAAATCGCGTCGGTGACAGTTCGAATCATAAAATTTTGACGCTCGGTTCGCCGGAAAACGAGACCGATTTCCCAATTCTGCGGAGCGACGATTCTTCTTGGCGCGGTGATTGCAATACAGCGAATCGGCATCGCACGAAATGATTCGTTGCGCCAAACACGACGCCGCACAATTGTCAGGACTGACAATCTTTACGAAAGGGATTTTCATGAACGGATCGTATTGGGAAACGGCAGAAAGCGTAGTTCGCACCGGCTGGGCACTCGCAGAATCCAAGTTCCGCCATCGCTATGGCCGACAGATTCCAATTCGCATCTACATCGCGGGCACACCAGGGTCGTCCGGTTTGACTCGGTTAGTCGCCGCTGGACTACGAGCGGGTGGAGTTCGCACTTTGGCCCAGACATCCAATTCGTCTGGCAATGTCCTTTTGCCGGACGGTTCGGAACAGACTTCGGTTCGCACCGACCGATCTTCATTGGTCCATTTGCAACGCGCTGCAGTGCAAGCGAACGCGGAAGCCATCGTGGTTCAAGGCCATCAAGACAATCCGTTTGTCAGCTGCTGCGAACAACATCACTTGGACGCCACGCATGGTGTCTATCTGGCCGCTACTGGCGAAGAAGATGAATCCAATCGTTGTTTAACGCTTCAGGCGTTCGCCAAGCGGTTCGCACCATCGGCAACGTTGTTTGTGTCAGATCAAAATAATCCGTCGGCGCCTGTATTGAATGCTGGCCGCCGCCATGCCAACGTCGTTTCGATCATGGATGACGACATCGCGGCGGTAACGTGGGATGAACTGGACGGCTTTCCTTACGTGGAAACGCCAGACACGGTAGCCACGGCGCTGCGAGTTTGTCAACGCTTGGGAGTGGACCGCCAAACGGCACTCGGTGGCATGTGGTCCGCTTCACCGGATCCCGGCGTGATGACCGTTTTTCATCGTCGCGAAAAGAACGGCCAAATTTCGTTGATCAATTGTTTTGCATCCAACGGGTTGGAGTCAACACCGTCTTTGTGGCGAACCGTGACCAACCGTTTCCGGCATTGTGAAAAAAGGATTGCCGTGGTCAATTGCCAATCGAATCAACCGGGGCACATGCAGCAATTGGTCCAGTGGAGTGTGGGCTGGCAATCGGCTGACCAGTTTCTGGTGACCGGAGCACATGCGGATTCCTTCCGACAATTTGCGATGAATTCCGGCCTGCAGGATCGACGAATTCGCTGTCTAGAGAATTCCAATCTATCGGCCGTCTTGCAGTCCATAGATCGTGTCGCCGACAACAAAACGCTGGTGGTAGGTGTCGGCAGTTTTTCAGGACTGGGATTGCAGCTAGTTCGCTACTTCCGGCAGCTGGAAACAACGTCGTCAAACATTGCGTACGTGCCCAAACGCCGAACCGGAGTAATTTCAAAAGCAGCGTAGCGGAAATAAACGGGATCGGGAGGCCGGGACGTGACCTTATTCTATCAACGAACGTTGGCATCACGGCGCGAAGGAATCGTACCTTCGCACGTCTCTAATTCAAACGGTCAATTCGTCTGCGAAACGCTACTTCGCCGTACGACGACGAACTGCGGAGATGCATAGCAGCATGCCTACCAGCAACGTCAAGACGCTGGATGGTTCCGGCACTGGGTAAAACTGAACTTCGCTTAGGCCAACAAAATTGTTGTCGCCTCCCAGGTTTCCGCCAATGTCCAGTTTGACGTAACGAGCGTCCACGTTCAGGGCTATCGATTGTCCGAAGTCGACGTCTTCCACTCCGGGGGCGGGGTCGAAGACTTGTCCGGAGATCAGCGTCGTGAAGACCAGGTCATCGCCGGCAACAAGGATGTCTGCCGAACCGACGCCTCGACCTAACAATTCCGGACGTCCCGTCAGTGTTTCGTTGTAGTTCCAAACCTTCATACTACCGATCGACTGGACGGAACCGAGATCGAATGTAATCTCAGGTTCCAAGTCATTCGGCGCGGCAAACGTTCCATTGTTCAGCCACATTGTGCCTTCGGGATTGATGGAATGTGTCCCCGCAGAAAAACCTGCCTCGTTCACCACGTACTCCGCCGTACGGTCAAAGGCTGTGACATCTTTCAAGTTGCTGGAAACGGAATAGACGGTGGCCGGAATCTGAGCAACAACTTGATTCGAAAAAACGGGCAGCAAACACAACACGGCTATGCCGCTCCACATCTGATTTGTACTAATCCTTTTCAACATCATTGGCTCTCTATTCAAAGGTTACTGGATCAACATTCCAACAGAATCGACTGGCGATCACGAATACAACCGAACAAACTGCGGCCCACAAACCGGCAATCGGGGATGGCAGCTCGCCGCAAGCCCACATCCTACCGGTCTGGTTTCGCGAAACAAGCAAATAATCTGCTGTTTTACCGAAATGTTAACGTCGCCGGCCATTTGCGAATTTACCCAATCGACGGCCCCCCAGACGTTGTTTTGCCAGCGGGTCGAACGGAGTATCACAAAGTGGTCGGCGACCGAACCCCAGGTGGACTCGCTTCGTAATCCCTCCAGTGTTAGACTCAGGCCTTAAAACGAAATGAACTGCATTTCGATTGCTGTATCGAATCAAATTCCCCCCCACAAACAGATGCTGTCGCTTTCCCAAGTCAAAAAGTCGTTCCCGCAGCCTGATGGCCAGCGTTTGCCTATTTTGGACGTGGTATCGTATGCGCTGGACGCGGCCGAACAAGCCGTTTTGGTGGGACAGAGCGGCGGTGGCAAGTCAACATTGCTGCATGTGATTGCCGGCATCAGTCGCCCCGATTCAGGCAGCATCGTCATCGACAACGTTGACATTGTGAAGCTGCATGAAGCGGGTCGAGACAAATTGCGAGCGGACAAGATTGGCTACGTCTTTCAGACCTTCAATCTTATGCCCGGTTTCAGCGCCTTGGAAAATGTCTTGCTGGGCATGACGTTTTCCAGAATGAAGACCGATGTGGGTCGCGCAAAAACGCTGCTGGATCGAGTTGGTTTGGGACATCGATTGACGCATAAGCCGAACCAGCTTTCCGTGGGAGAACAGCAACGAGTGGCGGTGGCACGCGCGCTAGCGAATCGTCCCAAACTGCTATTGGCTGACGAACCGACCGCCAATGTCGATCCAGCCAATCAACAACAGATTGTCGATCTGATTCGGCAAACGTGTGAAGATGAAAACGTGTCTTTGCTCATGGTGACACACAGCATGGAAGTGGCCAATCAGTTTGGGCGAATCGACCGCTTGGACCAAATCAACAAACTGGTCACCGCAACCGCGGCAACATCAGGAGAATAACGTCATGCCGCTGTGGAAGATTGCTTGGCGAAGTGTCCGCCGCCGTTCGTTGGCTTCGATCCTGACCGCACTATCCATGGCCTTGGGCGTTATGCTGGTAGTAGCCGTGTTGGTGATTCACGGCGTTGTGGCGGAATCGTTTCGCAACAATAGTAGCCTTGGTTACAACGTTATCTTGGGCGCCAAAGGCGGCGACCTGCAGATAGTGTTGAACACAGTTTACTATCTAAGCCAACCGGTGGAAAACATTCCTTACACTGTCTATGAAGACTTTTTGCCGGCGGATCAGCGCGCGGACGGGCAAAAAGGCAAGTGGACCGACTTTGTCACATTTGCTGTACCGGTTTGCATGGGTGACTATTTTGGACAATACCGAGTGGTCGGGACGACGCCCGACTTCTTTGATTCCATTGTCTTTGATGAAGATGAAGGTCGAACCTATCAATTTGCCGAAGGTCGGAATCTTCAAACTTGGAACGAAGAACACGGTTTCTTTGAAGCCGTTGTGGGCGCTCGAGTGGCACAGGACCGACAGCTGAAGGTGGGCGATATGATTGCGCCTACCCACGGTTCTGAATCGGGAGACATCCACGACGAATTCTTTGTCGTGGGCATTTTGGAGCCTACCGGTGCGCCCAATGATCGAGCGGTCTTTGTGAACATGGAAGGTTTCTATTTGCTGGATGGCCATGCCAAACCGGTTAAGTCGGCAAACGAAGATACTGACGGCAATTTGGCCGATGTCAGCGACAACGATGATTCGAACGAACCGATCGCCGCAACCGCTGCTTCGCCGGAGACGACGCACGATGGACCTTCGCATCTGACCAAACGGACTCCGCTTCCCGTCGAACAACGCGAATTGACAGCGATTCTCGTTCGCACCATCAGTCCCGTGGTGACTCCACGCTTTATCGATATCATCAATGAAGGCGAAGTTGCGCGAGCGGTCATGCCGATCAAAGAAATCACATCGTTGTTTTCCATCATTGTCCAGCCGATTCAAACGACGCTGTTGGTCATCACGGCATTGATTTGCGTGGTTTCTGGAATCAGCATTTTGGTCAGCATCTACAATTCTATGTCGGACCGACATCGTGAAATTGCCATCATGCGGTCGTTGGGAGCCGCACGTCGAACGGTCATGGTCGTGGTGTTGTGGGAAGCGGTGATCTTAGCGGTGGGAGGCGGCTTCATCGGCTGGGCCACGGGCCATTTGGGCATCGGTATGTTCGGCAATATGATTGAACGACGCACGGGCGTGCAAGTCAGCGCGTTCGATTTGGCGCCACCCGTGCCGCTACTTCGATATTCGCAACCGATCTATAATTTAGAGCGAACTATGGGCGGTTCGGATGCTGTCAGACACATGTTGGATCTGCTGCTTTCGCCCGAAGTCATGCTGGTGCCCGCCATTGTGCTGCTTTCCATCGCCGTCGGATTCTTGCCCGCCATCACCGCCTACAAAACCGACGTGGCCAAAGCCTTGTCGGCGTCGCCGTAGCTAAGGTTTCGAAAGTTGCTGTTGGCCTGGCGCTAGTTTTTAAATTACCAACAAAGCGAACGCTAAACCAATTAGAAGTACGCTCCCCTTGTCAGCTTGTCCGGCAGAAAGCGAAGTGCCACTCCTGGCAACGCAGCTCAGGATGAGGTGAATTCTATGGCGTCCCAATCGTGCGTTATCCAGAGATTGGGCGGCCACGCCCGCATCCCGACGAGCGTGAACGCATGACGCTGGCCGGCGTGGCCCATTTCCGACCGTTTCGCTCGAACTGCACCTGTCAAAAACAGGTAAATGCTGCGAAACTTCTGTTCTGACACAGTGTTCAACCACAGAACAGGAATGATTTGCCATTGAATTCGGAGCGTCTTTGTCCATGATTCGATCCATCGCCGCAATTGCCGTTGTATTTGCCCTTTCCACAGTGACGGCGGATGCAACCGCGAAGCAAAACACATATTCGTATTTCTACGAAGACGTTTTGGGAACTTCGTTAGAAATCCAAGTCAAAGCCGATTCACCCGTGTGGGCTGGGCTAATGGAGCGAACGGTTCGCCAAGAGATCAAACGCTTGGACGGGGTCTTTAGTACATACAATTCGGACAGTGAAATCAGTCGTTGGATGTCGTCGACGGATGGAGCTTCGACAACGGTTTCGGTCGAACTGTACGAAATGCTGCAGCGTTTTCAGCACTGGCACCAAATCAGTCATGGCGCGCTCAACCCTGCAGTCGGATCGCTGATTCAACGCTGGAAACAAGCGGAAGCGACGAATCAGCTGCCGTCCACCAGTGAACTACACGCACTGGCCAAACCCATTCAAAACGATTGGTGGACGTTGTCGGCCGATCGAAAGGCTGCCGCAAAATCGAATCAGCGGCTTACCCTAGACGCAGCAGCAAAAGGTTACATCATCGACAAGGCTTGTGAAGCAACTTGGAAACAGCGAAACGAACCGCATGTAGCCAGATCCGTCACCGGTTTGCTTGTCAATATTGGCGGCGACTTGCGAACGATGGGCGATATGTCTATTCAAGTTAAAGTGGCTGACCCTTTTCAAGACGCCGACAATCAACCGCCGATCGACGTGCTGCGTTTGAAGAATCTAGCGGTCGCGACGAGCGGTAATTATCGCCGAGGTTTCCAGGTTGGCAAAACGTTTTATTCGCACATCCTTGATCCTCGTACCGGTCAGCCGGCTAATCACATTGCGAGTGCCACCGTGGTGTCCACCAGCACGGCGGAAGCAGACGCGTTCGCCACAATTTTTAGCGTGTTGCCGCCCCAGCAAAGTCTTGAATTGGCGGACAGCACGGAAGACGTGGAATGCTTGGTGGTGGATTCTGCGGGCAACGTCTATTCATCCAGCGGCTGGGCACAATATTCGGAACTGGCCACTCGTACTGTGGCGCAAGTGACCGATGCGAACAAGGACTCGGTCGATTCGCAACCTTGGAATGGCGGCATGGAACTGACCGTCGATTTTGAAATCAATCGGCCTGGCGGTGGTCGATCTCATCGACCGTACGTAGCCGTTTGGGTCGAAGATAAGGATGGTTTTCCTATTCGCACGCTGGCCTTGTATTTGCAAACGGATGGCCCCGGTCCGCGTTGGCATCGCGATCTGCGACGTTGGTACAAGAACGATCAAATGCGACAACTTGTTGACACTACCGATTTGATCAGCACCATTTCCGTGGCGACTCGTCCACCAGGAAAATACAAAGTGGTCTGGGATGGCAAAGACGACGCCGAAAAGTTAGTGAAGCCCGGCAAATACACGGTCTATGTCGAAGCCGCTCGAGAACACGGGACGTATCAATTGATCAAGAAGGAGCTGGAGTTTGCTGGAAAGCCGTTCGAAGAAAAGTTGGACGGCAACGTGGAAATCAAAGCGGCGTTGTTGAAGTACGGAAAGGCTGCCAAACGGAAATGAGTGTCTCGCTGGACGAGGAAACCAAATCGACCACCATCCACGGCCCGCATATTTCGCAACCGCCGGCCAAGCGCAAAGCCAAACGGTCGTCGTTTGCCGCGTGGATGCGTTGGTTGCATATCTATCTTTCGATGCTGGGCTTCACGGCGTTGATCTTTTTCAGCGTCACCGGTATCACGCTGAATCATGCCGATTGGTTCTTTGCCGATTCGTCGAATTCGGTGAACGCCCAAGGACAGCTCGACACGGCGTGGTTGGCTCCCGGTGCTACCGATCTCACGGACGCGTCGGTAGTGGATCGCCTTTCTATCGTCGAATGGTTTCGAACCGAACATGGCATCAAAGGCGCCCTAGCAGAATTTTCGGTGGACGAATATCAGTGCATCGTCCTGTTCAAAGGACCGGGTTATTCGGCCGATATTTTTGTGGATCGCAACTCCGGCGAATATGATCTCACGGAACTTCGACAAGGTGCCATTGCCATTTTGAACGATCTGCACAAAGGCCGTGATTCGGGCGAAGCATGGTCATGGCTCATTGACATTTCCGCCGTGGTCATGATTGTCATTTCGATCAGTGGATTGATCTTGCTGCTGTACATTAAACGCAAATGGTTCAGCGGTTTGGTGACCGGCGTGGTCGGCACCGTAGCGCTGGTGATCGTCTATTGGCTATGGGTGCCCTAGCTGCGTTTGGCGTTGCCTAGCGGATGGGAAGCGTAAGTGTACGGACCACGGTGCCTAGTGCCGGAACTTCGAAGTCCTCCGATTCGCCAATTTTGAACCGAGCAGGCGATTGCCGGTAAAGCGTCCAATCCTATTCGACTCGCCATCTTCAACACACGTTTTTTTGCTCGCTCTACGACAGAAATTGCGATACGCTGAGGGCACTCGAGATCTGCCGCACAAGGCCGATGATTGAGAAACAACACGCGAAAATGGAGAGGCGTCGATGTCGGGCACTTTCAGAATACACCAAAGAACCGTTGCGACGAAACCGCTGCGAATAGAGCCACTAGAAGACCGTTGCGTTCTGTCCAATGGCCCGCTGATCATTAGTGAACTGATGGCGTCCAACGCATCGACGTTGGCCGACGAAGACAACGAATATCACGATTGGATTGAAATCCATAATCCGACAAATTCATCCATATCATTGGCCGATTGGTCGTTGACTGATCGGTCCACCGATCCGTCACGTTGGCAATTTCCAGAAGTCACGCTGGGTGCCGACCAGTACCTGGTTGTCTTTGCATCGGGCAAGAATCGCATTCGGCCCGATGAGCCATTGCACACCAATTTTCGATTGTCGCGTGACGGTGAATATCTGGCGCTGTTGGCATCCGACCAATCGGTTTCTCATGAATATGCGCCAGCCTATCCGGCACTGGCCGACGATCAATCTTACGGAGTTACCGCGGACGGAGCGGAAGCGTTTTTTGCCACGCCAACACCGGGAATGGCGAACAGTAACACGCACCAATTTGCAGCAGCTGCGCAATTTTCTGTGGTCTCCGGTTTTTTTCAAGACGCGTTTTCGCTGACGTTGGCATCGGAGTCTCCGCATGCCACCATACTCTATTCGCTGGACGGCAGTGATCCTGGCAACGGTCACGGCTTGGTCTATAACGAACCGCTGGCGATTGCTGGTTCGACAGTGGTTCGCGCCATTGCTACGGCTCCGGGATTCGAACCGTCCGATATCACCACGGCCAGCTATCTGTTCTTGGCTGACGTTTTGCAGCAGACAAATGCGCGAGCGATCCAAGCAGGCTGGCCCGAAACTTGGGGTGATCGATCAGCTAACTACGGGATGTCGTCGCGAATCGTGGGCCCGAATGACCGCTATGACGGCAAGTATGTCGCCGCCGTTGGCGATGCGTTGCAGCAAGTCCCCAGTCTGTCCCTGGTTGTGGATCCGGATGCATTTCTGGGTCAACAAGGCATCTATTCTCATCCGTTTCAGGCTGAACTAGAAGCGGCAGTCGCGGGCGAACTGATTGATTTCAATGCCGGTTCGCTGGTTGCGTTCGGTGCTGGTATGCGACTACAAGGCGGTATTTCTCGGTTCATTGCGTCCAAGAATTCGTTGCGACTGAAGTTCCAAAGTCAGTACGGAGTTTCTCAGTTGGAATATCCGTTGTTCGGCAACAGCAGCGGAGACCGATTCGATGGAATTGTTCTACGCAGCAGCGGCGGCGAAGTCTTCGCACCGGGCGGTCTGCACTATATTCGCGACGCCTTTACCAGACGACTGCATTTGTCTTCCGGCCAGCCATCGCCGCACAGCCAGTTTGTTCATCTGTATATCAATGGATGGTATTGGGGGCTATACGAAGCGACGGAACGGCCTGATGCGCAGTTCGCGGCCAACGCTGGCGGCGACAAAGACGAATACGACGTCTTGAATGCCGGAGGACTGGCGGACGAAAGTGACACTGTGATCAATGGCAGTGCAACCGCCTGGAACCAGCTGAGAGGATTGACCGACCAGATGCGGCAAACCAACCAGGTTGCGCGCCAACACGAATTGTACATGCAGATTTTGGGCAAAAGCTCAGATGGCACCGACAACCCAAACTTCGAACGCTTGTTGGATGTCGACAACTATATCGACTACCTGCTGGTCCAGTGGTATGTCCAAAACACCGATTGGCCGCATCGCAATTACTATATGGCTCGGCGCCGAGGCCCGGAGAGCGTTGGTTTTCAGTTCTATGTTTGGGACGCGGAATTCATTATGTCCATTGACAATCACTGGGACGGAGACTTGACACAGTTCGGCCAATTGGAACGCATTGGTCCGGCTTCGTTGTTTCCCGGACTCTATGTAGCCGAAGCGTTTCGCGTTCGGTTTGCGGATCGAGCGGCCCGGATGTTCGCGCCCAACGGACCGTTATACACGAACGCGGAACTTCCCAATTTCGATCCGAATCGTCCCCATGATAATCATCCCGCATCGATCTGGCACGCGTTAATCCAAGAGACGCAGGATCTGATCGTTCCCGAATCTGCTCGCTGGAGCGATGTTTCGAACCTGCCTTTTCCGGTTGGCGACGCGTTGACTCGAGACGAAGTTTGGCTGCCTCGAGTCAATCAGGCGTTCACCAATTTTTTTCCGAATCGCACACAGACTCTGCAACAGGAACTGCAAATGGCGGACCTGTATCGGACGCCACCGGTGTTGGATTTAGTAGGTGACATCGCTTCAGCACAAACGCAGCTGACCCTGCAAGCCAACCCCGACGCGTTGATCTACTACACGTTGGATGGTTCCGATCCGATGTTGCCGAATGGAAGCGTATCACCTGCGGCCATCGAATATGTTGGTTCGTTTCGATTGGCAAAGACCAGTCAATTGACTGCGCGAAGTCTGCGTGATGGAAAATGGACTGCTGCGCTGGATCGTCCCATCTTGATTTCGGACGCGGCCGACGCAGGCAGCTTGCGAATTTCAGAAATCCATTTCCATCCCAGCGCGCCAACTCCAGCGGAACAAGCGGCCGGATTCACCGATGCCGACGATTTCGAGTTTATCGAGATTGCCAACGTGTCCAACGAAACGATTTCGCTGCACAACGTGCGTCTCGTGGAACGAACCAAGTTAGGACAAACCACCGGCGTCGAATTCCAATTTGCAAATTCACCGATTCAGCAACTAGCGCCGAGCCAATTCGTTGTCATTGTAGAAAACCAATCTGCATTTCGAATGCGGTACGGAGATCAAGTCTTGGTGGCTGGAGAATGGTCGGGACGACTCAATAACCAGTCGGAAACGGTGACTTTGACGTTGGCTCCCGACGGCGCAGAAATCATGACCATACAACAAATTCAATATATGGATACGTGGTTCCCAGCAGCCGATGGACAGGGAAGTTCGTTGGAATTCTTGGACTTAGATTCGACGAATTTGGCAGATTGGAATCATGCGAACCAGTGGGCGGCCAGTAGCGTTGTGCACGGCACGCCCGGACGTCCTCGGCGCCTAGTCGGTGACGCGAACAATGACGGTGTCTTCGATTCAGCGGATTTGGTATTGGTGTTTGCAGCGGGTGAATATGAGGATTCGCTTCTGCAGAATTCCACTTGGGACGAGGGCGACTGGAACGACGACGGCGAATTCGACACCGCTGACATTGTGTTGGCATTCCAGCAAAGTCACTACCGATTTAATTAACGTCGCCGCAATCATGACGTTGATGGTCGCAAGCAGATAAGGATATATGCTGTCGATTTTTCGTTCCGAGCAGTGAACGTCACGTCGAAATCGGGGCTTTCTAAAACAATGTCAGCCAACACGATACTATCGCGTCAATCGGCGAATTCTGGCATCAGGTTACCTGATTCTGAGCTTCTATGATTCGTACGTTTTGGTCGACAAACATGTCGAATACCATTCTTCGAACGATCACGTTTTTCTGATTCGATTCACTTGGAAAATCGGCGAAAAACAGCCCGAAACTGCTATAGTGTCGAATTCAATTCTAGAAAGCTTGTCCAAGTGTTTACGTTCGTGTGACAAAGTGACTCAATGGAGGCAACAATACTGATGATGAAACTGCGCTGGGGAACAACTCTTTCTTGTCTGGTCTTGGCAACTGGCTTGGTGTCCATTTCGTGCCAATCAACGCTGGCTCAGGAGGAAATTCAACTGTCAACGTTGGATGAAGGTGGTGGAGACCTGGGGATTTACAATGACAATCAGCGAGGTGCGTTCGTCAATCAAAACGGGTCTGGCGGTATTGATATTCGCAACCTGGGACCAGACGAATTGTTGGATGATACCGAACCAACTCGGAAACGAGCGGGTTTGATTCAGTTCGATCTGGGCGCTGCAGGCATTTCCGGAGGTCAGATCACGGCCGCCGATTTGGAGCTTGTTTTTCTGCAGGGCAGCACCACGGCCGAAATTGAATTGTACGGCGTCAACGATGACGCGGACATCTTGGGTCTGGCGGGCAAGGGTAATCCGGGCTTCGACCAAGAGGATCCTGATTTTCATTTTGCCAACTCGGGTTTGTTTCGCTACTACGAACACGACTTTGGTATGATTCCCGGCGATGTTCCGGATGATGACGATGTAGAAAACGGCGGGTTCTTCGATAGCACGCTGGATCTGATCGAAGAAAAAGTTACCTTCCTGGGAACGCAATCAGAAGAAGGTGACGGTGAACTGGACGGATTCATCAATTTCTTTGGGGAAGACCTGCCCGAAATGGTCGAATTCTTGAATGCGGATACCAACGGCAAAGTGGTCTTCTTGTTGATGCCTACCAGCGGCACTGGTGTGACGTTGACCAACAACGCCGAACATTTCTTGTATCTCACCGTCGACGAAACGGCCATCATTCCTGGTGATTTTGACAACAATGGTGCCTTGGACTTGGCCGACTTGAATGCATTGTCTGCTGGAATTCGAGCGAACGATGCCAGCTTTGACGTGACCAACGATGGTGCGGCGACTGCTGATGATCTGGTGGCTTGGGTTAAAGAACTAAAAAACACTTGGATTGGCGATTCCAACTTGGACGGCGAATTTTCCAGTGCGGACTTTGTCCAAATCTTCACCGCCGGCAAGTTTGAAACGAATCAACCGGCCAATTGGGATGAAGGCGATTGGAACGGCGACGGTACGTTTGATTCGGGCGATTTTGTGGCCGCGTTCACCGATGGCGGTTTTGAACTGGGGCCTCGTGCTGCAGTTTCGGCCGTTCCAGAACCGGCTGGATTCGCCATGATGGTCACCAGCTTGTTGGCTTTCGCCGCAATTCGCAAGCGATAGCCGACCGATGTGACGGAACGAACCCGCGAATCGTTGGACGACGCAACCCCCTACGGCGTCACACAAGAAACAAACGCGGTTCGGTCCCTTGGAGGCTCGCCGCGTTCTCAGCGGCACCGCCTTCTTCAACGAATTGATGTTCAACCCGGCCGACGAATCGGCTGAATGGACGATCCTCGGCAGAACGGATCCAACTTTTCAATGCGCGTTCCGTGGTGGATGAAGCGTTCTATTTTGTGGAATCGCCATCGCCCCAGATTGTCGCGTGGCCCACGATTGTTGCAGGGCAGAGCTGGCACCGGCGATGGCTCAGTCATTGGGGCAGCGCCGCGCATTCCTGGACAACAAACGCTCCAAATCTGGGCGAACGCGTTGATCGAGCGGCGGATTTGAACGACGACGGTGTGCTGAGCGTCGATGATATTGATCGATTCTGCGAAGCCTTGCATGGCGAAGATCGGTCGTTTGATTTTTCAGGTGATGGACAAATCGATTCGCACGACTTGACCGCCGTGGTCGAAGCGTTGTTGCAAACTTCGATAGGCGACGTGAATTTGGACGGCGTCTTCAATTCGAACGATCTGGTGTTGTTGTTTCAAACCGCCAAATTCGAAGATGAACAGCCGAACAATTCCTCGTGGGCAGATGGAGATTGGAATTGCGACGGCGATTTCAATTCCAACGATCTGGTCTTCGCCTTCCAGCGAAACGCCTATTCGGCCAACGCAAAACGTCAATAATGATCGGTGGAACTTGCTGGCGTTCGGCGTTAGCTCCATTAGTGATTTCCCGTCTGGTGGCAGTGCATCCAAAAAATAGGTGTTTTATGTTCGGACAAAAACCTTGGTTTGTTCTTGTGGTAATTGGTTTGGCAACCATCATCCGGGCCGACCAGCCTCCTTTGGTTTATGACGTGGAACACTCGGGATCCCATTTTCCGTTGCCGGTTTTGCCATCGTTTGCCGACCTGCCGGTTGTTCGACCTTTGCCCGATCCGTTTGCGTGGTCAGATGGCAGCGGACGTTCGACGAACTTTGCCGACTGGTCGAAACGGCGAACCGAAATCAAACATGAAATCGAACATTACGGTATCGGCCAGAAACCGCACCGGCCAGCAAAACTTACCGCTCGTTACGCCGACGGTGTCCTGTTTGTCAACGTAACAGAAAACGGACAAACGCTGGAGCTGACCGCCAAAGTGGATTTGCCGCCGGGCGACGGTCCCTTTCCGGCCGTGATTGGCATCGGACGAAGCACCGGCAGCTTGCCGTCCGATATTTTCGCAGATCGCAAGGTCGCTCGTATTGCATTTAACTTCTCCCAAGTGATGGCGCACACACAAAAGCGAGGCCAAGAACCGATCAATCAGCTCTATCCTGAGTTGACCCATATCGGCGCGTACAGTGCGTGGTCGTGGGGAATCAGTCGACTAATTGACGGGTTGGAGCTGGTTCAAAATGAACTGCCGATTGACCGAAAGCACTTGGCGGTGACCGGCTGTTCGTTCGCTGGCAAAATGGCGTTATTCGCGGGCGCTTTGGACGAACGGATCGCATTGACCATTGCGCAAGAATCTGGCGGAGGTGGTGCGGCGGCGTGGCGAGTTTCCGAGACGTTGGGCAACGTCGAAACGCTGGGCAACACCAGTAGTGCCTGGTTTCTTGAAGATATGTTTCGGTTTGCGAATCGAGTGGAAAAGTTGCCATACGATCATCATGAATTGATGGCATTGGTGGCGCCGCGAGCTCTCTTGATTTTGGGAAATCCCGACTACGAATGGCTGGCCGACGAGTCGGGATACGTTTCCACTCGCGCAGCCCATGAGGTTTGGAAAACGTTTGGAATTGGTGATCGTTTTGGGTTTTCGATTGTAGGCCAGCACCGTCATTGCCAGCTGCCGGACAATCAGCGAACGGAAGTGGAAGCCTTTGTGGACAAATTCTTGCTGGGGAAAAGCGATGTGGATACTTCGGTGACCAAACATCCGTTTCCTGACACGCAATTCGAATCGTGGTACGACGGCTGGTTGACGGGAACATCCACGTTTCCGGAACCCGATTCCGCGAACACAGTTTCGCTGTTTTTCGAACTAGAAGACTACTGTCCAAAAGCAAATTGGATTGCGGGCGAAGACAACGCGGCGTCGCAACAGAAATTTCTAGAGCCGCAACCCGGAGTCAACAACACCACCGCAGCCGCGACAGATCAAGACGCATGGATCACGATTCCCATTTCGGTGCCGAAAGAAACGAAGTATTACGTTTTTGCTCGAGTCAACTGTCCAACGGCGGATGACGATTCCTTTTGGGTACGATTTGATGACGCGAACTTCAATGCAGCCAACGGCTTGCGAACCGTTGGCTGGGATTGGGTGAACTTGACCAGCACGCCGCTTTCCGCCGGTTCGCACCAATTGCAAATCGGCAACCGCGAAGATGGGGCCAAAATCGACAAGATCTGCGTGACGACGTACGTCTACGGTCCGACGGGAATGGGCGAAGACGATGCGATTTCGAACACGGCGAAAAAGTCTGAATGAAGACCAGTTTCGACGCGTTCGCTCTAACCACAAAGCTCGACGTCCAGTGGGACAAGTCCACAGGAACGTAACGACGGATCAAAAATTGCACGATCTGAATCGATGTCACTACCAACGTTGTGACAGCCCAGGGGAGCCCCGGCTCGCAACCGTTGGGTATCCCGGACGCATTTATTCGATGTACCCCGGCGAGACGTTTGGCGACCTCAGCGAAAAGTCTGCAACTCGAAGACTCCAAGAAAACGCCCACTTCGTCAGGGCTTCCGAGAGACCCAACGGTTGCGAGCAACCGGGGCTACCCCAACTACGCCGGACGATCTTGCAGAAAAATGGGAAAGTCTCGCGTATGAGTTGCGCAACGCGCATGAGAGGTGTCACAGGTAAGACGTTTTCAATTTGAACGCAAGAAAAACTTCTGGGTCGCGTCGAACGAATTCACACACATTCGTTCGAATTCATCTTTCGGCCCGGTTTTTCTGTCACTCGCTGGCTCGGCGAGTGGGTATGAGTGATAGGTCTTCAGCACGCTACATTGATGCCGATTTCAAAATTTTTTACAGATTCTGCGAGTGCCAGTATGATGAATAGCTGGCTGAAACAAGGGGCAGCGGTTCGAGGAACAGTAAGATGAACAGAAAAGAGTTTCCACGCACGGAACAACTGGAAGCCAGAAAGTTGCTAACCGGCGTGGAGTTCGTTCCAACTGCAAAACTGATCACCAACTCGTATGAAGTTTCGGTCGACGTCGCGGATTTTGATGCGGACGGTGATTTGGATGTCGTGTTTGCTGAACGAGGAAGCGGGGCGATTCGGTGGCAACAAAATCTGGACGAAGGATCGTTTGCTGATTCGCAAACCGTCGCTTGGGCTACCGATCCGCAGGATATCGTCGCGACCGATCTGGACGAAGATGGTCAATCGGACCTAGCTGTCCTGGCTGACAATCGTTTGTCATTGTTCCAAGCGAATTCAGATTCCGGCTGGGTCCGTCGAGCGGAATATTCGTCGCAGCAGAGTATTTCGAATCTGCAATTCGGCAGCATTAACGGCCAAACGCAGAACATCGTTCTTCAAACGGGCGATGCTTCCATTACCGTGCTGACGCAACGCGAAAATCGATTCGACTTTGTGCCGCTGCAGTCGATTCCGTTCGCAGAAAAAGTTGTCTCGCACCACCGGATCCACCGTGCCATCTCCGTTGATGTCAGCGGCGCCGATGTAAGCACCGTCAGGAAATTCCGTGGACGCTGCTGGACGTAGACAATGACGGTCGTTTGGATCTGTTGGGCCAAGGCGCGAGTGTTCCTTTCAATGGTGGAGTTCGGCGTGCCACAGAGTGGTTTCAACTGGAAGAGACATACGGCGATTTCCAGTTGGCCAGTCAGCATCGGCCAATCAATCGGACTCAAGTGGCCTTTCAATTGTTCGACGCCAATGCCGATGGCCGCAATGATTTGCTGGCGTATTTAGATCGCGACATCATGGTTTGGGAAAACGCCGGCAGCGGTTTGGCCGAGCCGAAACTGCTCGGCAGTTTGGACGCAGTTGTTGCTTCCTTGCAGTCGATCGATGTGGATGGCGATGGCCACACGGACATCGTTGTGCAGACCGGCCAGCAAGCGAATCAATGGTTGCGTAACGAAGGAGATTTTCAATTCACCGCCGTAGCCAGTCCGCTGCCTGCCGCGGTGACGTTTGCCGATTGGGATGGCGACGGAGACGCTGACGCCATCCAACAGTCTGATTTGCCCAACATTGAATTTTCGGTGCGGTTGAATACCGGTAACGCTCAATTTGACGAAGCCACCGCACTCTTTTCGGTCGGCCCCGACGCCTTCGATGTGATGACGGTCAACCTGGATGATGATTCGGCGGACGAACTGCTGATTACCACCGAGTCCGGTGTGTCATGGTACCGGCTAGATTCGGATGGCTCGATTGGTTCGCAGCATATCGTTGGTCAACCTGCGGTTTGGTTACGAGATATCAATGGTGACGGCCGTGACGAAGTGTTGGTCGATGCGGCCGATGGTTTGATCGCCTATGCGTTCGATCCGGATACGAATTCACTGGTGGCGCCGCAAACCGCGTTGGGAATTGGCATTTATCAGGATTTCAACGCAGATGGTTTGATCGATTACGTTGGCAGCGAATTTTCGTCGCCTCGTCAAAATGCGATTCGGTACGGTTTGCCGGACGGCGGATTCGGCGATGTGCAAGCGGCCGAACACATTTTGCTGGCTGAAGAATTCAGCGGAGACAACCGAACCGACGCCATTGGGAAAATTGGTGACAGCTTTTACTATTTGCTGAATCAAGAAGCCACGCTGGAATTCATTCGACGCGAATCGATCGAATGGCTCGTCGATATGGAATCGCTGGCGCTGCTAGACGTCGACGGTGATCAAGATCTGGATATCGTGGTCGCCGCCGACGCAATGCTGTATTGGTTCGAAAATATAGAACCAGGGCGCTATGCCAATGATGCTCGTCGTTTGGTCGATCACTTTGAAAACTACTTCGATCATCTGCCCATCATCACCACACACGATTTTGATTCCGACGGTGATCAAGATCTTCTGCTGGTGGCGGATGAAGAAGGCGGAGTCAGTTGGGTGGAAAACAAGGGCGCCGGGCTGTTCGTCGAACATGTCGTCGCCAGAACGTCCGAAAATGAAAACGGCTTTGCCGTCGCCACGGGTGACATCAACCAGGACGGAGCCATCGACCTATTGGCTGCTGATTTTGCTGGAAACACACTCCGTTGGTACGAAAACAGCGACGCTGACCCGGCTAACCGCTTCCTACCGTCGGAACCTATTGCGGTTTCGCTTTTGCCGAGTCAAGTGGATCTGTTGGACGTGGATGGTGATCAAGATTTAGACATCGTGTTTATCGAATCGCTGGCGTTGCATGTCCTGCGCAACGACGGCGCTGGCAGTTTTGGTGCCGAAGAAACGTATGCGACCGGCGAATCGTTCTATCGTTATGTGGCGGACGACTTGGGGAATGACGGGCTGGTGGAAGTCATTTGGAGCGATGCCGGACGAATTCGCGCGGTGCAATTCACTGGCAGCGAATTGCGCGAAATCGACTTGCAGCTGCCGACGGATGATGTTGCCTGGATGGAAAAAGACGACGTAGATGGCGACGGCCTAAACGAATTGGTGATTGGGACGTTTACAGGCGTTGAAATCTGGTCGTGGCAGAACGGGCGGTTCGAACCGAGTCCTTGGGAATTGGCTGCTTTTGACTATGGAATTGATTACGCGTTTGGAGATGTCAATCAGGATCAACGCATTGAAGTCGTACAACTCGATTGGAATGACATCGGCGTCTATCGCCAAACGGCAAACGGTGCGTTCGAACTGCAACAACATGTCGGATTGGGCTGGAGCGAAATTTCGAATACGGCCGTGGGCGACATCGACGGAAACGGGACGTCTGATTTGGTTGTGGCATCCGGCGGTGGTTTGCATTGGCGTGCGAATCAAGTTTGGGGCATTCCAACCGAACCGATTGAAATTGCCGCGCGCAGCAGTGGATATGCTCCCATCGTTGCGGATGTGGATGGCGACGGCGATGGGGATGTTTTGGCACATGACGGACAACAGTTGGTGTGGCATGCCAACGGTCAGAACGGACAAACTTGGACATCGCATGTAGTTGGGTCGGCCTTTGACGACTGGCAAACCGGTGACTTAAATGGCGATGGAAACCTAGATGTTGTTGTCATGACGGAAAGTCAGTTGGCGTGGTACCGCAACTTGGGACAAGGCCAATTCGCGGAGCTGGAAACGCTGCGATCGGTCGGGGAAAATCGTTTGTTCCACGTGGCGGATGTGGACCACGATGGAAGCAGTGATGTGGTGCTGGTTCGATTGGAACGCAATGTTGGCATGCAAGTGGAATGGATTCGATCCGTAAATGGTTCGCTGGAAGAACCGCAAGTGATGGCGAAATTGCCGAGTCGAGCGCTGCCAGAGACAATCGATTGGACGCAAGACGGACTGTTGGATTTGATTTTGTTCCACGATGGGACGATCAGCTTATTCGAAAATCTAGGCGACGGTCAGTTTTCTGAAATGCAAACACTGGCCAGCAATTGG